>CATLIJ010000097.1 GCA_949948825.1 uncultured Clostridiaceae bacterium | reverse complement strand
ATCTGCCACCTTTACTCCCTCGGAAATGGCAATGACAACGGATTTTTTCTTTGTATGAATCTCTGCCACCTGCTTCATAAATTTGTCCACATCAAAGGTCAGCTCCGGCAAGAACAGCATATCCGGTCCTTCACAGTCCTCGCCTCTGGCCAGTGCCGCTGCTCCGGTCAGCCATCCGGCGTTCCGTCCCATAATCTCCACCAGAGTCACATTCTGCTGGTCATACACCAGTCCGTCCCGAATCACTTCCTTGGTGATGGAGGCAATGTACTTGGCCGCGCTTCCAAATCCAGGCGTATGGTCTGTCACTGCCAAGTCATTGTCAATGGTCTTGGGAACTCCCATAAACCGGATCTTGCTGCCATTTAATATCGCATAATCTGACAGCTTTTTGATGGTGTCCATAGAATCATTTCCGCCAATATAAAAGAAATATTCAATCTCAAGCTTATCCAAAATAGCAAAAATCTTGTCATAAACTTCCTGGTTATCCTTGATTTCCGGCAGCTTATACCGGCAGGAGCCCAAAAAGGAAGAAGGTGTTCTCTTTAAAAGGTCAATGTCCAGATCACTGCGGATATGCTGGGATAAATCCACTACCCTCTCCTCCAAAAGTCCCTGAACACCGTGCAGCATTCCAAAAACCTTGTTTGCGCCTCTGTCTCTGGCAGTCTTGTACACCCCTGCAAGACTGGAATTAATCACTGCTGTCGGTCCCCCGGACTGTCCTACAATCACATTTCCCATTACCTGTGCCATAATAATATAACCCCCTGTTTTATTTTTAATTTATTAGAAACCTCATTTGATACTCAAAATATGTCTGCTTACCTGAAAATCCCAATTCCTTTGTGACCTTTTCTTGTTACCGCGCCATTTCCAGCTGCGGCCCCTTCTGGTTGTGAGACTGAATAATCGTGTTAATCTCCTCCAAATTGGAAGACGGAAGATCTCCCGGAATGGTATTTTTCACTGCGCTGGTGGCATTGCCATACTGCATGGCTTTGTCACAGTCAAAATCACTGGACAAAAGGCCGTAAAGAGCTCCGGAAATATAAGCATCGCCGCTGCCAATCCGGTCTACCACCTCAATATCCCGGTAAGGCTCCTCCTCATGGTATGTATTGTTCTTGGCATCATAAACCACAGAGCCAAAGGTATGCCGCTTGGGACTGTGAACCACTCTCTGAGTAGAAGCCACAATGGAGATGGGATACTCCTCTGTAAAGCTCTTCATCATCTCCTTTGCTGTCCCTGTCTTTAAGAAGGTCAGCCGCGCCGTATCCTCTGAACAGAAGAAAATATCAATATAAGGCAAAATCCGCTCAATACACTCCTTTGCCTCTGCTCCCGTCCAGAGATTACCCCGGAAATTTACGTCAAAGGACACCAGAGCTCCTGCCTCCTTAAACCGTTTTACCATCTCAATGGTTGTCTCCCGAAGCTGGGGGCTTAAGGCAAGGGTAATGCCGCTGGTGTGAAAGCAGCGGGTGGAGCGGTATGCCTCTTCCGGCACATCCTCTATCTTCAAGGAATAAAAAGAACTGCCGGACCGGTCATAAATCACCTTCGGCTTTCTCGGGTAAGCGCCGTTTTCATAATAGTAAATTCCCACACGGGCTGCCGGAGAATTGTCATAGATGAAATAATCATCACTGACTCCGTAAGAACGGATCTTTCCTTTCATAAATGCACCCATGTCATGGGACGGCAGTCTGGAAATAATTCCTGTATGAAGCCCCAAAAGAGCCACACCCACTGCAACATTCAGCTCAGCGCCGCCTACCTGCTTTACAAAGGTATCTCCTCTCATAAGCCGTTCATTGTCCGGCGGTGACAGACGAAGCAAGACCTGGCCAAAGGTCAGTAAGTCAAAATTCTTCTTTTTCTCCATTCTTTTCTCCTTTCCTGTCAATTTTCTATCAATATTCCTGATAGATAAAATGGCTAATTTCACTTACCGAAATTAGCCATAAAATCAATCCTGTTCAGACAAACATCTTCTTGCCTGTATCTTATCTCTGCACACGGCCGGAACCGTCTCCGCCAGCCAGGTTCTCCACATCTGCGCGAGTAACCAGGTTGAAGTCGCCAGGAATGGTGTGCTTTAAGGCAGAAGCAGCCACTGCATACTCCAAAGCTCCCTTCATGTCCTTGCCATCCAGCAATCCGCAGACCAGACCAGCAGCAAAGGAATCACCGCCGCCTACACGGTCAACAATAGGAGAAATGGAGTACTTTTTGGAATGGTAGAACTCACGGGTCTTTCCATCCATAATGCAGGCAGACCAGCCATTGTTGGAAGCAGAATAGCTTTCACGCAGAGAGCTGATTACATACTTAAATCCAAACTTGTCCACCATCTGATTGAAAATGTCCACATAGCCAGCCAGCTCCAGCTCACCGGAGGTAACATCCGTCTTACCTGGCTTAAAGCCCAGAACCTTCTCTGCATCCTCCTCATTTCCAATGCATACATCCACATACTGCATCAGGTTGGTCATCACCTTCTGAGCCTTCTCGGAGGACCACAATTTCTTACGGAAATTCAGGTCTACGGACACGGTAACACCATGAGCCTTTGCCGCCTTACAGGCAGCCTCCGTCACCTCGGCAGCCAGATCTGACACCGCTGGAGTAATTCCGGTAAAATGGAACCAATCCGCTCCCTCAAAAATAGCGTCAAAATCAAATTTATCAGCAGTTGCACAGGCAATGGCTGAATTGGCACGGTCATAAACCACATTGGAAGCTCTCATAGCAGAGCCTGTCTCCAGGAAATAGATCCCCAGCCGGTCGCCGCTGCGGGAAATGTGCTTTGTTCCCACATTATATTTTCTCAAAGCAGCCACTGCACAGTCGCCAATCGGATTGGCCGGAATCGCTGTCACAAATTCCACCTCATGTCCGTAATTCGCCAGAGACACTGCCACATTGGCCTCGCCCCCGCCATAATTCACATCAAATTCATCTGCCTGAATGAATTTCTCATTCCCCGGGGTGGACAGTCTCAACATAATTTCGCCCATAGTCACTACTTTTGCCATTTTTACTCTCCTTTTTGTTTGTACTATTTATATTTATATTTATTTTGCTCTTGCTGCTGCCACTGCGTCCACAAACTCTTTTGCCTTTGCTGTCACTGCTGCAAAGTCCCCTGTCTTGGCGCCCTTGGTCAGGCTGCTGCCAGTACCCACGGCATAGGCCCCTGCCTTGATCCACTTGTCCACATTATCCACGTCCACACCGCCGGAAGGCATAAATTCACCCTGGGGAAGGGGTCCCTTAAAGGAGCTGATCGCTGCCGGTCCCACAATATTGCCTGGGAAGATCTTAATAATATCACATCCAGCCTCCAGGGCAGTGATCGCTTCCGTAGGAGTCATAACTCCGGGAAGCATGGGTACACGGTACCGGTTGCACAGCTTAATGGTCTCAACATTCAGTCCGGGACTTACCACATAGTTAGCCCCTGCCAGAATGACAGCTCTTGCAGTCTCCGGGTCCAGAACCGTGCCGGCTCCGATGACCACCTTGTCATTGTTTTTATATTTCTTTGCCATAGCAGCAATAAAATCTACCGGGTTCCCCTCATCCATGGTCATGGTAATCTCAATAAAATTAATTCCGCCTGCAATGATGGCATCCACCACCTTTTCCCCCTGCTCCATGTCCTTTGCACGGACAACGGCCACCAGACAATCTTCTTTCATTCTTGCCAGTACCTGTTCTTTTTTCATAGCGCTTTCTTCTCCTTTTCTTTTTATTCGTATATGCGAATCCATTTCACAAATACGAATCTTATAATTACATATTAATAGCTACCAACGAATTTGTCAACAGGAAATTATTATTTTTTTCCAAGATAACCCAACATTTTTGAAAGCTCTGCTGCCTTTTTCGCCACAGTCTGTCCAAGGCTCTCATAATCCTCTGTCGGCTTATAAAGACTGGACACGCTGATGGCTCCCAGCACGCTGCCGTCTGCGCCAAAAACCGGGGAACCGACACATTCCATATGGTCTTCCAGCTCCCGCTCATCCAGCGCATAGCCCTTCTCTCTTACTTTGTCCAATTCTGCTGACAACAATTCCCGGTTTAAAATTGTTTTCTCTGTTTTTTTTGAAAAATGAAGTCTTCCAAGAATCTGGCTGCAGGTCTCCTCATCACTGTAAGCCAGAATCGCCTTGCCAAGGGAAGTGCAGTACATGGGATTCTTTGTCCCGACTGTAGCTGTGGTAATGATGGGATTCTCCGGCTCCGCCTTGCAGATATACACCACCTCATAATCTGACTGTACGCCAAAAAATACGGTCTTTCCCACCTCTTTGGCAAAAGCCCTCACCTCTGGCTCAATCACCCCGATAAAATCCAGATTGTTGGTGTAACGAATCCCGATCCGGTAAGCCATCAGCCCAATGGTATACCGCTGGCGGGCTCCCTTATCCACCTTCACCATGCCCATCTCTGCCAGTGTTGTGACAATATCATAAGCGCTGGTCTTGGGAAGCTTAAGCTTCTCGCAGATCTCATCCAGGGTTATTCCCTCCGGATTCTTAGAGACAAGCTTCAGGATCTCCACAGTCCTCTGTGCTGTCCGGTTTAATTTCATATACCCACACGCCCTTCCGTCTTCATATTATTTTCTATCCCTGGAAACGGTCTGATCATAGCCTGGAGCATGTCTGAAAAAGCAATTTTCAAACACGCTCTAAGGCTCCCAGAACCGATCCCCCTGCTGTCACCCCGGAAGAATCTTCTAACCACTCCCCTGCTGTCAGCTTCTACAGCGTAACTCCCTGTTTAAAAATAGCCATATCGTGAAAACCTGCTTCCTCTGCCTTCACCTTCTGACCTGAGGCCACCTTCAAAACATAATCAAACAATTCCCGGGCCATCTCCTCTTTTGTCTTATCCTCCACCATCCGTCCTGCATTAAAGTCAATCCAGTTGTCCTTATGTCCAGCCAGATTAGAGTTGCTTGATATCTTCACAGTGGGAACCGGAGACGCAAACGGAGTTCCCCTTCCGGTTGTGAACAGCACAATATGAGCGCCGGAAACAGCCAAAGCCGTAGACGCCACCAGATCATTCCCAGGAGCAGAAAGAAGGTTTAATCCCTTTTCCTTCACTGGCTCCCCATAAGCCAATACCCCCTTCACCGGAGCGCTGCCGGACTTTTGGGTGCATCCTAAAGACTTGTCCTCCAAAGTGGAAATGCCGCCCTTTTTATTCCCTGGAGACGGGTTTTCATAAATGGTCTGATTATGACTTGTAAAATAATTCTTAAAATCATTGATCAATGCCACGGTCTTCTCAAACAGCTCAGGAGTCTCACAGCGGTTCATAAGAATCGTCTCTGCCCCGAACATCTCCGGCACTTCTGTAAGTATGGTAGTCCCTCCCTTGGAAATAAGCAAATCAGAAAATCCGCCCACAGTCGGGTTTGCCGTAATGCCGGACAGACCGTCAGAGCCTCCGCACTTCATTCCTATGATCAGCTCACTGGCATCAATCTTCTCTCTGGAAAAGGCTCCTGCATATGCAGCCAGCTCTTCCAGAAGCTTCATCGCCTCTTCCTGCTCGTCCTCCACATCCTGACATTGCAAAAACTTCACCCGCTGCTCATCATATTCACCGATATATTCCTTTAACACAGGAATATTGCTGTTCTCACATCCCAGTCCAAGCACCAGCACTCCCCCTGCATTGGGATGGTGAATCAAATCTGCCAGAACCGTCCGGGTATGCTCCTGATCATCCCCCATCTGAGAACACCCATAGGGATGAGGAAAAGCAACAACCTCCTCCACTGTGCCGTTCACAAACTTCTGTCCCTTCTTTTCCAGAGCCCTGGCGATGGAATTGACGCAGCCTACTGTGGGAATAATCCAAATCTCATTGCGCACGCCCACCTTGCCGTCTCTGCGCCGGTATCCGTCAAAAAAAGCATGTTGGGATTCCTTTAAAGAAGAAACTGCAGGGTTATACTGATATGTGAGCAAATCCCCCAGCGCTGTCTTTAAATTGTGTACATGAACCCAGTCTCCGGGGAGAATCTCTTCCTTTGCATTTCCAATACAAAAACCATATTTCACCACAGCTTCCCCTGCTGCAACTGGCTTTAAGGCAAACTTGTGTCCCTGCGGGATCTCCTCCCTTGTCTCCACCTGATACTGCCCCACAGTAAGGCGCTCTCCCTTTGCGATTGGGCGCAGGGCAACCGCAACATTATCTTCTTCGTGTATCCTGATAAAATCCTGCATGCTTTTCTCCTTTTTCTTCTTTTCTTTTCGGGTTTTGCATATTCCGCATCGATTCTCTGCCATAGCTTTCTAAATCTTAGTTCCCGGCTCCTGAATCTGGATCTGAACCGCTGCTGAATGTTCGCGAATGAATATCTGTGAAGATTCCAGACTTGTAAGTACTTACAGCCATTTTACAGAATCCTTGTGCATAAGTCAAGTATAAAAGGAAATTATTTTCTAAAATAAGTATAAAATAACAAGAAACCCCTTGCATTATTGCAAAAGGATGGGTATAATAAGACCATTATGTAAGTACTTACAGAAGTATTTTTTATAGAAATACACAGCCCGACTGAATCGGAAAGGAAACGGTCTGATGAACATTTATGATGTATCAAGAAAAGCCGGTGTTTCCATTGCCACGGTTTCCCGCGTCCTTAATGGCAGTCCCAATGTCAGCGAGAGGACCCGAACCCTGGTTTTGGAGGTTATGGATGAGCTGGGCTACACACCGAATGTTTTTGCCCGCGGGCTTGGCCTGGGTACCATTCAGACCATCGGCATCATGTGTTCCGACTCTTCGGACCCATATCTTGCCCATGCCATCTATTATCTGGAGCAGGGACTTCGGGGATATGGATATGACTCGATTTTATGCTGTACCGGCAGCTCCCTTAAGACAAAGCAAAAATATTTTGAGCTGCTTCATTCCAAGAAAGTGGATGCCCTTATTTTAGCTGGCTCCAAGTTTATTGAGATGAATCCTGCTGACAATGATTATATTATTCAGACTGCCAGAGAGCTTCCTGTCCTGTTGGTCAACGGTTATCTGGAGGGGGAGAATATTTACTCTGCCTTATGTGATGACCGGTCTGCCACTCACAACGCTGCCAGCAAACTGATTGCGTCTGGCTGCCGTAACATTCTTTATCTGTACACCAGCCAGTCTTACAGCGGACGGAATAAGCTTTCCGGGTATCAGGACGCCCTGAAAGGACATGGTCTTCCCATCCGGGAGGATTACATCTGCCAGTGTCCGAAAAATGTCCTTGCTGCACGGGATCTTCTGATGCAGCTTCACCGGAAAGGTGTTTTCTTTGATGCTGTGCTGGCCTCTGACGACACCCTTGCCGTGGGAGCAGTCAAGTATGCCCATGCCACAGGGCGAAGCATCCCGGATGATTTCAGCATTATCGGCTATAATAACTCTGCTTATGCTGTGTGTACAGACCCGGAGCTTACCTCCATTGACAGCCGGGTAGAAGCCCTCTGTACTACTGCAATTACCACCCTTATGGGCGTTTTCAACGGCGCAAGCGTCCCCTCGCGGACTACCATTGCCGCCGATTTGATAAAAAGAGAAACCACCAAATTCTAATTTAAGGAGGATTACCCCAATGAAAGCATTTATGGACAAAGATTTTCTTCTGTCAACAGAATCTGCCCAAAAGCTGTTCCACGATTATGCAGAGCATATGCCGATTCTGGACTATCACTGCCATATTAACCCTCAGGAGATTGCAGAGGACCGGCGTTTTGACAACATTACCCAGGTGTGGTTAGGAGGCGACCATTATAAATGGCGTCAGATGCGTTCCAACGGCGTGGAGGAAAAATACATTACCGGAGATGCTACGGACCGGGAGAAATTCCAAAAGTGGGCAGAGACCCTGGAGAAGCTTATCGGCAATCCTCTGTATCACTGGAGTCATCTGGAGCTTCAGCGCTACTTTGGTTACACTGGCCATCTGTGCGGCGACACAGCAGAAGAGGTATGGAATCTGTGCAATGAACAGCTTCAGAATAAGTGGACGGTGCGCAGCCTGATCAAGGCTTCTAATGTCACCCTTTTATGCACCACGGACGATCCGGTGGATTCTCTGGAATGGCACAAAAAGATTGCAGAAGATCCTTCCTTTGACGTACAGGTTCTTCCTGCCTGGAGGCCGGACAAGGCGAACAATGTGGAAAAGCCCGACTATGCAGCCTACATCAGCAGATTATCCCAGGTCAGCGGCATTTCCATAAAAGATTTTGCCACCTTAAAGGAAGCCCTTACAAAACGGCTGGAATTTTTCCACTCCATGGGCTGCCTGGTTTCA
>CATLIJ010000096.1 GCA_949948825.1 uncultured Clostridiaceae bacterium | reverse complement strand
TAGGGACTGTCCGGCAGCCTGCTCGTGATGCCACAGACAGTTTCCAGTTCCACTTTTTTGATAATCATAAATTCCTCCGTCCTTCGTCTTATCAAGTATTTTGTTTTACTGTGCTGCCCCAAATGCTTTTTCCAGCACATCCTCCATGGTCTTTACATATACAATTTCCAGACCTTCTGTAATTTCTTCTGACAGCTCCCCAATATCCGGACGGTTTTTGTCCGGCACCAGCACAGTTTCAATATGAGCCAGCTTTGCTGCCAAAATCTTTTCCTTCAATCCTCCAATGGGCAGAACCCGGCCCCGAAGAGTGATCTCGCCGGTCATCGCCACCTTGGCAGCCACCTTCCGGTCTGTGACCGCAGACAGCATGGCAGTGGCCATGGTGATTCCTGCAGACGGGCCATCCTTTGGCACAGCCCCCTCCGGAATGTGAATATGAATATCATGCTTTTCAAAATAATCGTTGTCAATGGAATATTTGGGACTGATGGACCGCACATAGGTCAAAGCAGTCTGTGCAGATTCCTTCATCACATCTCCCATCTGGCCCGTCAGCTTCACTTCCCCCTTTCCCGGCATCACATTGACCTCAATCTGCAAGGTATCTCCCCCCACGCTGGTCCAGGCAAGCCCCCGGACAATTCCCACCTGATCCTCCTCGTTGGCATCCTCAAAGGTAACTTTTTCCTTTCCCAGGTATTGCTCCAGATTGGACTCGGTAACATTAATCTCTTCCTTCTTATTTTCCAGAAAATCTCTGGCTGCCTTTCGGAAGATTTCCCCGATTCTGCGCTCCAGATTTCTCACTCCAGCCTCTCTGGTATAATTATGGATAATCTTCTTCAAAGCCTCATCAGACACATGGATCTTCCTTCCGGTCAGACCGTTTTTCTCCATCTGTTTTCCAATAAGAAAATCCCGCCCAATGTGAAACTTTTCATTTTCCGTGTAACTGTTCACCTCAATCACCTCCATCCGGTCCAAAAGAGGCCGGGGAATGGACTGGGTGGTATTTGCTGTGGCAATAAACAGCACATTGGACAGATTGATCGGCGCTTCCACATAATGATCCCGGAAATGTACATTCTGCTCCCCATCCAGCACCTCCAGAAGGGCTGATGAAGTGTCTCCCTTATAGTCGCTGCTCACCTTGTCAATCTCATCCAACAGCATCAGCGGATTGGATACGCCTGCCTGACGCAGTCCCTCCACCAGACGTCCTGGCATGGCTCCCACATAGGTCTTCCGGTGTCCCCGGATCTCCGCCTCATCCCGGACGCCCCCCAGGCTGATTCTTACATATTTTTTGTTCAATGCCCGGGCCACAGACCGGGCAATGGAGGTCTTACCGGTTCCCGGAGGTCCTACCAAACATAAAATCGGGCCAGCTCCTTTTTTTGTGAGAGCCCGCACTGCCAGATATTCCAGAATGCGCTCCTTCACCTTTTCCAGGCCATAGTGGTCTGCATCCAGAATCTCCTGAGCGTGCTTTATGTCATTGTTGTCCCGGGACATCCGGTTCCACGGCAGTTCCAGCAAAGTCTCAATATAGGTGCGGAGTACATTCCCCTCCTGGCTGCTTCCGGGCATACTCCGGAAACGCTCAATCTCCTTGTGCAGCTTTTCCCGCACTTCCTTATCCATCTTCAGGGAACCCAGCTTCCGCTCAAATTCATCTGCATCAGATATTGGATCTTCTCCCAGTTCCTGACGGATTATCTTTAACTGTTCCCGCAAAATATAATCCCGCTGGTTTTTGTCCACAGCCTCCTTGACCTTTGCCTGAAACTCTTGACGAATCCGGGAAATTTCAATCTCATCTGTCAGATTTCCCACCAGCACTTCATACCGGGTCACAGCATCCGCAGCATTGAGATAATCCTGCCGCACCGAATAATCCCAGGGAAGCTCACTGGCCATTTGCAGCATCATCTCCTCCAGGCCGCCGGTTGTCATCAGATTGGGCAGAACCTCTCTGGCAAACTTGGGATGCTGACGCCCATACTCTTCAGCTTTATCCCGCAACACCCGCCGCATGGCCTCTGCGGTCAAGGAATCCACATCATCACTTCTCCAGGGAGATATCATTACCTCCCCAATCAATGCAGGGTCCATTGAATCCAATACCAGAAGCTCCGCCCGGTCCATGCCTTCCACCATAACCCGAATCACTCCTCCGGGCATTTTCACCAGCTGTTTTACATGAACCACCACTCCAATGTGGTAAAGCTGTTCCAGCGCAGGGTTTGTATCCTCCGGGTCTCTCTGTGTAACAATGCAGATTTTCTGGTCACTGACCATCGCCTTTTCCACAGCTGCCACAGACCTGGAACGGCTGATGTCAAAACTCATGGTCATTTTCGGCAACACCGTCAGCCCCCGAAGGGCAATCACTGGCATTGTCATAACCGTTGTATCCATAATATCCTCCTCTTAATCTCCCGCAGAAAATCAGGTGGAAATCTTCTCCCTGTTCCCTGCCCAGGGCGCAATCAGACATGAAAAGCTTTCTCCCTGCTTCCTGTGCCGGGATATGCCGCGTTCACGGCATATTCTTCCCGCCCCGTGTACAATCAAGCAGAGAAGATTTTTCTCTCTCTGCCCGACACGCCGGACACCCGTCCGCTTTTGCCGGCCTGTTTTCTTTGGTGTCCATGTGCATAAAAAATGGAAGCCTCTGCTCCCATTTTTTAACGGATAAATCCCCAATCAGGCGATTTCCCCTGGTCTGTCCTTTTTCCGTCTCTGGGAGAGTGTCTTGCGCGGCACTGCTGTATCCCGATACACCAGCTCCGGCTCTCCTGTTTTATTCACCACATCCTTTGTGATGGTACAGATTCCAATGCTGCTGTCAGAGGGAATCTCATACATCAAATCCATCACTGCTGACTCCATAATGGAACGGAGTCCTCTGGCGCCGGTCTTCCGGCTGACTGCAAGACTGGCAATCTCAAGAAGAGCTTCCCTGGTAAACTCCAGCTTTACGTCATCCAGCTCAAACAGCTTCTGATACTGCTTGGTGATGGCATTCTTGGGCTCAGTCAGAATCCGGACCAAAGCCTCCTCATTGAGAAGCTCTAAGGATACCGTCACCGGCACACGTCCGATAAATTCCGGAATCAGCCCGAACTTCACCAGATCCTGCGGCTCCACCTTTTTCAGAAGCTCGTCAATGTCCCTTCTGTTCTTGTCTACCACCTCTGCGTTAAAGCCAATGGAGCCTGCGCTCTGCCTCCGCTCAATGATCTTCTCTAGCCCGTCAAAAGCTCCTCCGCAGATAAACAGAATGTTGGTTGTGTCAATCTGTAAAAGCTCCTGATGAGGATGCTTCCGTCCTCCCTGGGGAGGAACACTGGCCACCGTACCCTCTAAAATCTTCAAAAGGGCCTGCTGCACTCCCTCGCCGGACACGTCTCTGGTGATGGACACATTTTCCGATTTTTTCGTAATCTTGTCAATCTCATCAATATAAATAATGCCGTATTCTGCCTTTGCAATATCATATTCTGCCGCCTGAATCAGCTTCAGCAAAATATTTTCCACATCCTCGCCCACATAACCTGCCTCGGTCAAAGCCGTGGCATCCGCAATAGCAAAGGGCACATTCAGCACCTTTGCCAGAGTCTGTGCCAGATAGGTTTTGCCGGAGCCGGTCGGTCCCAGCATTAAAATATTGCTCTTTTGCACATCCACATCCATATCTTTTCTGGACGTAATGCGTTTATAGTGATTGTAAACAGCCACAGAAAGCACCTTTTTCGCAGTCTCCTGGCCAATCACATACTCATCCAAAAACGCCTTGATCTCCTTGGGCTTTAACAGGTTAATCCCTTCAAAATCCGGGTCCACGCTTTCCTGCTCGTCAAACTCCTCCTCCAGAATCTCCGCGCAAAGATCAATGCACTCATCGCAAATAAAAACATTGTTGGAGCCGGCAATCAGCTTCTTCACCTGATCCTGGGTCTTCCCGCAGAAAGAGCATCTGACTCTGTCCTCCATTCTGTTCGGCATACCACACCTCTGTCCTTTCTTTCCTTTCATACAATCCCAAGCACAGTCAAAAATAACCTGTGCTTTCCTCTCTTAATGGCTGGTCAGCACTTTATCCACCAGCCCGTAGTCACAGGCCTCCTCTGCCGTAAGGTAATGATCCCGCTCGGTATCCCGGCACACCACTTCATATGGCTGGCCTGTGTTCGCTGCCAGAATCCGGTTCAGCTTTTCTTTTGTCTGCAAAATCTTCTCTGCCACAATCTGAATCTCTGTAGCCTGCCCGCGGGCGCCTCCGGAAGGCTGATGAATCATCACCTCTGCATTGGGAAGAATGAACCGCTTCCCCTTTTTGCCTCCTGCCAGCAGAAATGCGCCCATGCTTGCCGCCATACCCACGCATAAAGTGGACACATCGCACTTAATATAATTCATGGTATCATAGATCGCCATGCCTGCGGTCACAGAACCGCCGGGGCTGTTGATATAAAGGTTAATATCCTTGCCTGGATCTTCTGCCTCCAGGAACAGAAGCTGTGCCACAATCACGCTGGCTGACACATCTGTAACTTCTTCTCCCAGAAAAATGATCCTCTCCTTTAACAGACGGGAATAAATATCATAGGACCGTTCTCCTCTGCTGGTCTGTTCAATTACATAAGGTATTAATGGCATTCCAAATCCTCCTTCACTGTACTAGTACTGCATTACGAAAATTCCGGTGAATTCAGCACTGGCTATTTCCGCAATGCAGTACTAGAAATGCAGATTCCCCAATACCGGAAACCTGCACCTCCTGTTTTAAACCAGCTTCGCCTCTGCCACCAAAAAGTCAATAGCCTCCTGAACCGCCAAATCTTCTCTCATCCGGCGAAGCCCTGTCTCACCCATAAGCTCTCTTGTGCGCTCTGCATCCATCTTGTAAATCCCAGACATCTTCTCGATCTCTGCATCTATTGCCTCTTCCGGTATTTCGATGTTCTCTGCAGCCACCACAGCCTCCAGAACCAGACGGGTGCGGATCTGCTTCTCAGCCTGGGGACGCAGCTCCTCTCTCATCTTCTCCATAGTCATGCCAGTAAACTGCATATACTGTTCCATGGTCATACCCTGGGACTGCATCCGGCGGGCATAATTCTCCAGAGTGCCGCTGATCTGCTCTTCAATCATAGCCTCCGGAATCTCCATGGAAGCATTGGCAACCACCTTTTCCACAACATTATTCTCATTCTCTGTGGTAGCCTGCTTCTGCTTGGTCTCTGAAAGTTTTGCCTTCAAATCCTCTTTATATTCCTCTAATGTCTCAAATTCCGATACCTCTCCGGCAAACTCATCATCCAGCTCCGGCAGCTCCTTGGCCTTAATCTCATGGATTACCACCTTAAACATGGCAGGCTTGCCAGCCAGCTCCTTGGCATGATAGGTCTCCGGAAAGCTGACCTGTACCTCTATCTCCTCTTCCCGGTTCTTGCCAATCAGCTGCTCTTCAAACGTATCAATAAAGGAATGGGACCCAATGGTCAGGCTGTAATCCTCTGCCTTTCCGCCCTCAAAGGGAATCCCGTCCATATATCCGTCAAAGTCAATCACCACCTGGTCTCCATTTTCCACCGGACGGTCTTCCACCGAAACCAGACGGGAATTCTGTTCCTGAACTCTTTTCAATTCTGCTTCAATATCTGCATCCGTAACCTCCGGCCGCGCACGCTCTACCTCAATCCCCTTATACTCTCCCAGGGTCACTTCCGGCTTCAATGCCACAAGAGCTGTATACACAACAGTCTGTCCCTTTTCTACCTTTTCCACTTCAATGTCCGGACGGGATACAATATCCAGACTGCTTTCCTTTGCTGCCTCCGGGTAGGTCCGGTTAATAATCTCATTCACCGCATCCTCATACAGAACACCCGGTCCAAACATCTTCTCAATCAGGGCCTGGGGAGCCTTGCCCTTGCGGAATCCCGGAATGTTGAATCTGCTTCTATTTTTCTTATAGGAAGTTTTAAGAGCCTCGTCAAACTGCTCTGCCGGCACTTCTACGGTTAATTTCGCCATGTTCTTCTCAAGCTTTTCTACTTGTAAACTCATAATGTCTGGGTTCCTCCTTCACTATGTATGGTCGTCTCGGCAGGGCGCCACACTTCAGTGTACCATTATAGCATAGTCTCTCCATAATTACCAGTATTATTTTACACGTTTTTCGGCGGTTTTTCTATGGTTTTTTGTATTTAATTGTTTCCATTTTGTGAATTATTGGGTATACTGGAGGAGAGTTGGGGGATTGGGAGGAGGGTCCGCTGTGGAGTGAGGAGGGCTGGCCGCAAGACGCGTTCTCTCCTTCCTCTTCCGCGCACCCCTCGCCATACTCTTATCCAAACAACAAAAAAACACCAGGAGGCCTTTTTTATGGAAATCGAACGCAAATTCAAAGTCAAAACACTCCCCGCCCAATACAGCGCTTTTCCTCATTCTATGATTGAACAGGCATACTTATGTACCAATCCTGTGGTACGCATCCGCCGTCAGGACAGCCAGTATTATCTGACCTACAAATCAAAGGGGCTTTTGGAGCGGGAGGAGTATAATCTGCCTCTCACAGAGGAAGCTTATACCCACCTTCTCACCAAAGCAGATGGCCTCATTCTCACAAAGACGCGCTACCGGATTCCTCTTTCCTCTCCCGGGGATGTTCCCGCTCTCACTGCCGAGCTGGATGTGTTTGCCAAAGACTATGAGGGCCTGATGCTGGTGGAGGTGGAATTTCCCACAAAGGAAGATGCCCTTGCCTTTGTTCCGCCGGACTGGTTCGGGGAGGATGTGACCTTCAGCGGAGAATATCAGAACTCCCGCTTAAGTAAGGAACGCCAGATAAACTGGTAATCTTTGGGAGCAAGACGTGAAAAGAGGACCGGCAAAACCCACGAAGCATGGGTTTGCCGGTCCTCTTTTACCGATCCAGAAGCCCCAGAAGAACCACTCCAGTCAGAAGCGCCAAAAGGGCTAAGATAATCCAGTCCATCTGTTTTACAGTCAGGGGAATCCGGTCGTAAAGCCGTTCCTTTAAAGGCAGGCTGGCCCGGTATTCCTTTAAAAGCTCATTTTCCTTCTTCAGCCGTTCATTTTCCTGCTCCAGCTCTGACAGCCTTTTCTCTGGCTCTTCTGTTTGTACCTCTGTGGTTTCCTGGTCCATATTCTAAGCTCCTTTGTTTTTATTTCTTTGCAATATATTTCCGGATATCCAGGGCAATGGCCACTACAATAACAATACCCTGGGCAATATACTGATAGTTGGGGTCAATGCCCAAAAACTGCAGGCAGGTCTTCAAAAGCTCAAACACCAGCACGCCGATGACTACGCCGGACACACGTCCAATACCGCCGTTTACGGATACGCCGCCAATGGTACAGGCTGCAATGGCTTCCAGCTCATATCCGTTACCAGTGTTTACGCCAGCGCCGCCGGACTTGGCGCCCAGCAAAAATCCTGCGATGGCATAAAGAGCTGCTGCTGACACATAAATCACAATCTTGGTCTTTTTGACATTCACACCAGCTACCTCAGCCGCTGCCTCATTGCCGCCGATGGCATACATGTATTTGCCGTGACGGGTGTAGTTATAGATAAACCACATAATAGCGCCAATGATAATAGCAATCAAAAACAGATAAGGGAACACCCCAAACAGCTTGCCATTGGCAATCACCGTGTAATCCGTCCGGTAGCCGCCAAGGGGAACAGACTTGGTATATACCAGGTTAATACCATAGACGATCATCTGCATGCCCAAGGTGCCGATGAAGGCCGGAACACTTAAATAGGCAATGACAATCCCATTGATCAGGCCGAAAATACAGCAGATGGCCACACAGATCAGCAGAATCAGCCACACATTCAGCTCAGGAAAATTCTTGGTCAGCTCAAAGCGGCCGCTGTAATCTGCCCGCTGAAGCAGGGTTCCTGCCAGACACGCGGCAAGACCTACGGAACGTCCTGCGGAAAGGTCCGTACCCTTGGTGATCAGACAGCCGGATACGCCGATGGCAATGATAAAACGACAGGCCACGTTGATTGAAATGTTGCTGAAGTTACTGGGGCTGAAGAAATTCTCCTTGGTAATGCCCACAACCAAAACCATCAAAAGAATCAAAATCACGATTCCATTGTTAATCAATATGTCTGCTACATTGACTTTCTTGCTGTTCATTCTCTCATCCTCCTCTTCCTAGAACTGGGTCGCGTAGCTCATGATACGCTCCTGGGTTGCCTCCTCGCCCTGTACCTGGCCGGTAATATGACCGTTGCACATGACCAGAATCCGGTTGGACACACCGATTAACTCCGGCATCTCCGAAGATATCATGATGATTCCTTTGCCCTGCTTTGCCAGCTCAATCATGATCTGGTAAATCTCATACTTGGCGCCAACGTCAATTCCTCTGGTGGGCTCATCCATGATCAGAATGTCCGGATCATTGGCCAGCCAACGGGAGATCAGCACCTTCTGCTGGTTGCCGCCGGATAAGGACTGAATCAGGGTCTTGCTG
>CATLIJ010000095.1 GCA_949948825.1 uncultured Clostridiaceae bacterium | reverse complement strand
GTCTTGGCGGTCCCGGCGGCATCGGCGGTCTTGGCGGTCCTGGCGGCATCGGCGGTCTTGGCGGTCCCGGCGGCATCGGTGGATTGTGACGGCAACGGCAACGTCCCATTCCGCCCCCTTGATTTCTTCGGCAGCCAGAATTTATAGAATCATAATACATAGAATTGCTCCTTTCTTCTTCTCCCCGCCAACAGCACAATGTTCACCTGTATGGCTATATCTTTTCCACTGCTGTTGGTTTATTATATCCTATGTCCCTCCTGTCCATTTGGTTCGTCCCTCCATGCGGAATCTGATGTTACAGCCCACGGAGCGGGGAATCTGGCAGATGCCTGATGCTTCTTGTCCGTGGAAGACAGACAAGAAGATGTCCCCCGTGAACCGTAACAACCTGCTTCATGGCATCTCACAGACGAAGCTTCCGAAAATACTCCTCATTCCACTTTACCTCTTTGGCCTCCGGCCTTCTCTCCTTTGCCTTCAGGTGATACTCATATGCCCGTTCTCTCTCCCCCATCCGGTCATAACAAACACACAGATTCATCTCTGGAAGATAACCATAATAATCAGACCGCACAAAGCCTCCGCTCTCTGCCTGCGGCTTTGCCCTTAATGCTGTTTCATACCAAAAAACTGCCTGCCTCCATTTTTCCTGCCGCTGGAAATACTGACCAATCTCAAAACATGCCTCTCCCCTGGGAGCATCATACAAAAAACTGCGAAACAGAGCCTTCACCCGATCCTCCTCCTGCCCCAGCGCACCAAAGCAGATTGCCAGATTCAGACATGCTTCAATCTGATTCTCCACCCATCCCTCCTCATTTAAAAATGCTTCCATAATCCGGATTGCATCCTGGTACCGCTCATGAGCCATCAGCTCTCTCCCATAATAAAACAAATTTCTCCCCTTTAAAATCTGCCCCTCCTGGAGCATTTTCTCATAAATTCGAAGATTCCTCTCCTTATCCCCAGGAGTCATTTTCCGATGGGAAATCACAATATCCGAGTAAACCACCTTTCCCCCTGGCACAATCGCTTCATGGACTCTTCCTTCCCACAAAAAACCCCTCCCGTTTCTCACCATCCTCTCCCGAAAATAAGAAAACAATGGTTTTCCCTTCTCATCTTCTGAAACTGCATACTTCATCATCACCACATCTGTATCCAGGCTTAATGACCTTTTGAGCTCCAATATTTTCTCCTGATTCTCCTCTGTCACCACATCATCCGCATCCAGCCACATACAGTAATCCATGCTTGCCCTGGAAAAGGACTCATTTCTGGCAGCAGAAAAATCATCCGTCCAGACAAAATCATACACCCTCCCATATTTCTCCCCGATCTGTCTTGTCCTGTCCGTGGAGCCTGTATCCACAATAATAATCTCATCTGCAAAGGTTTTTGCACACATAAGGCAGCGCTCTAAAACCGGCTCCTCATTTTTTACAATCATACACAAACTGACCGTAGCCAAAATAATACACTCCGGATCTTTTCTTTGTAATAGATTATGATTGGATTCCTGTAATTGTCCATATACAATCCAGCAGGGAAATTGCCGTTACAGTTCACGAGGCGGGAAATCTATGAAAAACTGAGATTTTCTGAATACAATGAATCAATATTTTGGTTTTGGAATTGTAAAAACTATGGTATATTATATACAAATCAGAATTGAAATTTGAGAGGTAAATGTATGAACAGCAGCGATTATTCAATGTATTTTTCTGCAAAGACAATGATGGGGCCCAATAGTGCAAGGATTTTAGAAGAATTATTCACAAAGTATCCTTTACACCTTACCGAAAAAGATGAAGTTCTTGATCTGGGGTGCGGGACAGGTTTAACAAGCCTTATCATTGCAAAAGAAACAGGTGCAAAGGTCTATGCGAATGACCTTTGGATTCGTGCAGAGGACAACGCAAAGCGTTTTGAACAATGGGGTGTTGGAGAACAAATTATTCCTATCCATGAGGATGCAAACGAATTAAGTTTTGGCCAAAAGCGATTTGACGCATTGGTCAGCATAGACTCTTATCACTACTTTGCAGGGAAAAGCAACTTTTTTGAAAATAAGATTTTGCCGTTTCTTAAAAATAAGTCCGTGGTATTGATTGGCATTCCTGGTATTAAAAACCAATACAGCGGTCGTTCGGAAGAATTGCTCTCCCAGTGGCTTGGTGATGAAGCCTATATGTTCAAGAGCATAAGTCAATGGAAAAAGATAATCGGAAACAGTGACAGAATTGAGACTATAAAAGTATGGGAGATGGATTGCTTTAACATTGCCTGGAACGAGTGGTTTGCTACGAATCACGAATATGCTGACAGCGATAAAAAATACTTTGAAGCAATCATCAAACCATATACTTGTTTTATTGGAATCTATGTTGCAATAAAATAAGAGTTATTGATCTTGAAAAAAATATTTTATGGGCTATACTTAAACGTCAATGATATACAAAAATAAATATTCTGCTTTTGGAATTATACAAGCTATGGTATAGTTATATACAAATCGGTGTTTGTAAGAATAATTCGGGAAATTGGCAGGAGGAGCAATGTGAAACCGCAACTACGATTGAATGCAAATCATGTAAAACTGATTGCAATTATTGCCATGACAACAGACCATATATGTGATTTGATTTATCCCGGTTTTCCAGCTGAACCGGGAGCAATGGCATTACATATTGTTGGGCGTTTAACAGCCCCGATTATGTGGTTTTTCGTGTGTGAAGGATATTATTACACGCATGATGCAAAAAAGTATATGCTGCGAGTGGGAATGTTTGCTGTAATTTCACATTTTGCCTATTGTTTTGCATTCGGAATTGATCCAATTCTGTTCAGTACGGGAATTTTTAATCAGACAAGTGTTATGTATCCGCTCTTTATTGCGGTTTTGATTCTGTGGATGCAGGATAATGATCTGCCAATGAAGAATTGGGTAAAGAATATTCTTATCTTTGCATTGGTTTGGAGTGCTTTTCCAGCGGATTGGAGCTGCATAGCAGTACTTGCAATAGTGGAAATGTATAAGAAAAGGGGAAACTTAAAGGCACAGATGAAAGAAATGCTTTTGTATGTCGCAATATATGCAGTGGTATCGTTCTTTTTTGTGAGTAAAGTTTATGCTTTGGTACAGATTGGTGTTTTGTTGGTCTATCCTGTGTTAAAGCTATACAATGGCGAAAAAGGGAAGGCAAAATGGATGAAGTGGTTTTTTTATCTATATTATCCAATTCATTTGATTTTCATTGGAATGCTTCGCATCTGTATTTATGGAGATATCAGTTTATTGTTTTAGCAAAGGCTAAAATCCATAAAAACATGAAAAAACCACCTGCTTGTTTTGTATATTGCAGGTGGGCTTTTTTTTTTGTCATAGAAATGATTATCTTAATGACATTAATCATCCGGCTTATATCTGTCTAGTTTACATAATTATTTTATGTAAACTAGATAGCCAAAAGAAGAAACTTTTCCCTATCCAAATCACCCCTTTTGTCCAAATCACTTCTTTTATCCAAATCGCTTCTTCTGCCCTAATCACTTCTTTTCCTCAAATTCCTTCTGAAATCCTGCCAGATCCAGCCCTTTCAGCGCCCTTTCCAGCAAAAGGGGCAGCTTTTGAGGATTACAGGCAAAGCAGGGAATCCCCACAGAAGCGATTCTCTGAGCCATCTGAGCATCATAATAAGGCTTTCCCCCATCTGCAATAGCCAAAAGGCATACCACAGTAACTCCTGACTCCTTCATCTCCTCCAGCCGTCTTAGCATTCCGGCCCGATTGCCCCCTTCCATCAGGTCACTGATCAAAAAGAACAGGGTCTTTTTTGGATTCTCCACAAACTGCTGGCAGTAACCAATGGATTTATTAATATCCGTCCCGCCGCCCAGCTGAAATCCAAAAAGCAGGTCTACCGGGTCCTCACACTTTTCCGTCAGATCCACCACCTGAGTATCAAAAGCCACAATCCTGGTTTGAATGGCAGCCATACTTGCCAAAATACAGCTTATGATGGAGGAATAGATGACCGATTCCCCCATGGAGCCGCTCTGGTCCACATCCAGAATCACAGTAAATTTACTGGAGGCCGTAAGGGTGGTCCGGTCAAAGAAATAGTAATGCTCCGGAATAATCCGTTTCAGCTCCCTGTTATAATTTTTGATTCCCCGGCGAATGGTAGTGGGAAAATCAAGAGCTGCTGCCGACGGAATGGGTGAATGCTGACGGCGGTTGACTGCTGCTGTCACAGCCCGCCGGATATCACTTTCCAGCAGCTTATTGATTTCCTCCACAATCTTTCCAATGAACTCCCGCACACTGTCCTTGCTCCGCTTTGGCACCTGATCCTTTAAAAGCAAAATGGTGGTGGCAAGATTCATGTCCGGCTCCATCTGCTCCAAGAGCTCCGGCTCAAAAATCAGCTGCTTTAAGCCGCACCGCTCCATGGCATCTGACTGAACAATCTTCACCAGCTCCTTGTCAAACAGAGCCCTCACATCTCCCAGCCACTGGGTAATCCTGGGATTGGATGGTCCCTTCCCGGCCCCTTTATTCCCAAAGCCTCCGGCAGAGCTGTTGTTATAAATCGCAGCAAGGGCCTGGTCCATCAGCCACTGTTCCTGAGAAAGCCCTGCATCTGCTCCGCCCTCCATAGAGTCAAACTGCCCCTGGCTCTCTTCCCCCAAAATCAGCCGCCACCGCTTCATCTGCTCTTTTATCTCCATCCATGAACCTCCCTCAAATATCCCCAAAATCAAAATCATCCAGTCCGGACAAAAGGGGAATCTCTTCTTCCAAAGCAGGTCCGTTTAAAAGCTCACTCACCTGAGAAGGATTCACCTGCCAGATCTCTCCCAGATTCTCTGCAATCTGGTTCTTCTCCTCAGAATTAAAGTCCGCAAAAGCCCGACGCAAAAAGATGAGCGCCCGCTTAAACTCCTCGTCCTCCAGCTCCTCCAGATACGCATTTAGCTTTTCCCACAAGGTCAGACGTGCAATCAGGGCATAATGATTCTTCATGGACAAGCCTTCAAACCATCCTGCCCCCAGTTCTGCCGGAATTCCCTTGGAGAGACGCCTCTGAACCTCACGCCCCAATTCCTCACTGTCCATTTGCCCGATTTCCAGAAGAATGGCAGCTGCCAGACCAGACAGCCGGGTGTTTAAATCATCCCTTCTGGCAATCTCCTGAAGCTCTCCAAGAAAACGTTTTCCATCCAGAAAATCATGGTTCACTGACACCTCATGAAGAGTCAGAATCGCCTGGGCAACCCCTTTGGCCGCAGTGTCATCACAGACGCACTCTCCCACCAAAATCAGACAGGCTCTCAAAAACAGCTGTGACAAAATGGGAATCAGGGGCTCCCGGTTCAACCTGCGGATGTCCCCGTATCTCAAAACCATGGAAAGCCGTCTGGCTGTCTCCGCAATCTCATCAAGGGCCACAGCCTCCACAGCTGTCCCCTGCAATGCAGTCACTGCATACTCCATGGAAGAAGGCATCCCGCAATTACAAGCCTCCTCAATCACAGCCGCAATCTGAGCAATTCCCGCCTCCTCTGTCTGCTCCCGCAAGGCAAAGGAAGCCGCCTGCTCCACAGTATCTCCCTTTAACACAGCCTCCACAATCTGAATCTCTGCCTCCGGCGTCCAGCGCAGAGCCCACTGCTCTGCCCAGGTGGCCCGCTCCTGACGCACTGCCACAGGCTCGGCAAAGGAGATTTTCAGCACCTTCAGGCGATGAAGGAAAAAGGACCGCTCCAAATCAAGAAATGCCGCCTTCTCTGATTTTACGGTCAGCTTTTCCCGCAAATCCAAAGACAGCTCCTGCATGGTCACAGACTTATACTTTTCCAGACGCAGCTCCTTTAGACGCCGGTAAAAATCCGACTGGATGGAGGTCTGGCTCACGCCCTCCGGCAGGCTGCCAATACAGGTTCCAATCTCCGTATCCGCCACAGCCAGGGCAATCTCCGAAAAATTTCCATGCCCCATGCAGGTCACTGCCGCATCCCGCAGATCTCTCAGGGCAGGAAGCCTGCCTTCATGAAGAGCAGCCAGAGAAAAGGACAGCCGCATTGCCTCAATAATCTCTGCGGAAGAAACCATATTTCCATGCTCTCTCTGATATCCGGCAAGAGCAGCCAGATACCGGCGTGCTGCATAATCCGGCTTTTCCTTACACAATCCGTCCCACAAAAACTCATAATAAGCAGGCGCCTGGTTCCCGGCTCCATACCCGGCCCGCTCCGAAAGCCGGAAATAAGAATAGGGCATTAATGTCTTATGAATCTCCATTTTGGGAAGCTTCTTAAACTCCTTCTCGGTCATGGGCTTTCCACCCTCTAAGATTCCCTCCACATGAAAAGCTCCGGTGATGACAACAATCTTGTCTGGAGAAATCCCCTCTTTTACAGCACGGGCAATCTCCCGGCGCATATAAGCCTCCCGGAGCTGGTTTTCCTCATTCTCGTCCTCCTCCCAAGCCCCATTTTTCCTCTCGCCGCTATCTGCTCCTGCCGCTCTATCCCGATCTTTATCTTTTTCCAGATTGTCTTTCCCTGTCTCTTTCTCTCCCATGATTTCCATAGAAAGCTCTCTCAGAGAGCGTCCAAACTCCCAGGCGCCTTTCTGATATGCGTCCTCATCCATAGCCTGCTCCATGGTCCGCTCCCAAAAGGTCTCATGATCCCCATCTCCCGAAAGCTCATCCAGACGTCTGTATACATAAACCATGGGATTCTCTTTCGCTGATTCCTTCCCCTCCTGACCGCCATTCTCCCGGCTTTCCGCCAGTTCCTCCATCAGCCTTTCCTGCTGCCGCAGCTGCCGCTGGTTCTCCAGCCCAAGAAACACCTCTGACGGCAAATCGCAGAACCGGCAGGCACAGTCATGCTCCTTTGCCCACAAGACAGCCTGATACTCCGGAGAATACACAGCAAAAGGATAGAGAACCGTCTGGATGGGCAGCTCTGATGTATAAGCCATCACAGCCACTGGCGGTTTTACTTCCTTTCTGCCAAGCTCCTCCAAAAGCTCCGTAAAATCTGACGGCCCCTCAATCAGCACCAGCTCCGGAGCTGTCCTGTCCAGAAATTTTCTCACATAATAAGCTCCTGCCGGGGACAGATGGCGGATTCCAAACACATGGGGAGCAGCCTTTGCCTGTTTCCGGCTGTTTTTCTTATCCTGCCCTTTCACCCTGCCCTCCATCAACGGTTCAGCTCCCTGCACTCCTGATACAGAGACAGCCACTTGGAGCCCCGCTTTTTCATAATATTTTCCAGATACTCCTCCCAAACCTTTCCGTCTTTACTGTCCTCCTTGACCACAGCTCCCTGAAGTCCTGCGGCCAGATCTGAGTCCGTCACCTGTCCGTCTCCAAAGCTTCCTGCCAGAGCCATGCTGTTGGCAAGAAGAGAAATCGCCTCCGCTGTGGAAAGCACTCCGGAGGTGGATTTAATCTTTTGTTTCCCATCCAGAGTCACACCAGCGCGAAGCTCCCGGAAAATGGTGCATACCTTTTTCACCACCTCTGCCTCAGGAAGACGCGCATTCAAATCCAGGCTTCCCGCCAGCTGCCGAATCCGGGTCTCCACAATCTCCATCTCCGCCTCCAGGCTGTCCGGGGAAGGCAGAACCACAATGTTAAACCGCCGCTTTAAGGCCGCTGACATGTCATTCACCCCTTTGTCCCTGGTATTGGCAGTGGCAATGACAGAAAAGCCCTTTCTTGCAGGAATCTCCACCCCCAGCTCAGGCACAGAAATCCGCTTTTCCGACAAAATAGAAATCAGCGCGTCCTGCACCTCAGAGGCGCACCGGGAAATCTCCTCCACACGGGCAATCATTCCCTGCTCCATGGCCCGGTAAATGGGACTGGGAATCATAGCCTCCCTGGAAGGTCCGTTGGCAATGAGCATGGCATAGTTCCAGGAATACCGGATCTGCTCCTCCGTGGTTCCGGCTGTTCCCTGAATTACTCTGGTGGAATCTCCATTGATGGCTGCCGTCAGATGCTCTGACAGCCAGGACTTTGCTGTTCCCGGCTCCCCGATGAGCAGCAAAGCCCGGTCCGTGACCAGAGTGGAAATCGCAATCTCCACCAGACGCTCATGTCCAATATATTTGGGCGTAATCTCCACATCCCCTGATCTTCCTCCGCAGATATAGGTAAGCACAGACCGGGGCGACATCCGCCATCCGGTAGGTATGGGATACGTTTCATTGGCTATCAGCGCATCCATCTCCCTCTGAAACAACTGCTCTGCTGGCAGCCGCTGCATCTCCTGTTCCATAATAATCCTTGTTCCCCTTTCTTTCAATCTTCTCTTGCAGACCTTCTTCATTGCAGGTTCACAGCTTTTCCACCGGCACTCCGCTTAAAAGCCCGTCTCTCCAGTGCTCCAGTATGGAAATTCCGTTTACTGCTTTTCCCTTCCTTTTCTGAATCATTTCATCCAGCTCCTCAGCCATCTCCTTGTTGCTTAAAGGAAGCTCGCTGAGAAGACTTCGGATCAGATAGCTTGGAATCGAACTATTATCCGTAATACAGGCGGCTAAAAGCC
>CATLIJ010000094.1 GCA_949948825.1 uncultured Clostridiaceae bacterium | reverse complement strand
CCAGATCCACCCATAGACCCGGACCCGGAGGAACCAGATCCGCCGATAGACCCGGACCCGGAGGAGCCAGATCCGCCAATAGACCCAGATCCAGATGAGCCAGACCCGCCGACAGACCCGGACCCGGAGGAATTTGCAGATCCCATTGTAAACGGAGATTTCTCCGTTGGGGTGGACTGGGACGCAGGAGGAAGTGTGGAAGGCTGGATCATTGATTCAGTGGACTGGAATGTGTGGAAGAGCTATTCCGGCTCCGGAGGAGAATGGGGTGACTTTTGGGTGACGCGCACAGACCAGGAATCCGACACGCCTTTATCCCTGCATCAGGAGGTGGAGTTAAAGGCAGGAACCTACAAGCTGGGAGCAAAAAGCGAAGGAACCTGGGATGGGGCGCTGACAGATGCAGTAACCTTAAGAGTAGAAGGAAATGGAGCGGAAATCACATCCAAATCCGTACAGCCGGGATATGGGGAATTCTGGACAGATGAATTTACCATAGACAGTGACATGACTGCAGATATTATCATCTCTTTTAAGCTTCCTGGTGGAAAAGAAATGGGAATTGACAATATAAAGCTTGAAAAAGTGGATTTGACATCAAATGCAGAGAAGGAGACCATGAAAAAGCCTGCTGCAGAAGAGGAAAAGGAGGACGAAGAAATCAAGAAGGCCACCTCTTCCAACGCCGCGTCCCGGGAGGATGAGGATAAAATTCCCATAGAAAATCTGTGGATTCTTGATGAAGATGAATGGATGATAAATGAGGATGAGTGGATGCGGAATGAGGAGGAATCCGATTCAGCTCCAAAGCCAGAGGAGGAAGAAAAAATCGTGCTGCAGGCCACACCATCCAACGGGCAGGAGAGAAAGAAGGAAAAAGAAAAGGAAGAAGAGACAGAAAAGAAAAAAGAGAAAGCATCTGAGAAACCGGCAGAGGAAGATCCGGAAAAGATCTGTCTGCTGCCTGTGGAAGCGGATGTGACAAGGAAGAAACAGATGTCAGGGGAAGATTTGGAGGAAGGGGAAATGGCGGAATGAAAAGACAGGTGAAAGGAGGCATCCTGGCAGGCATGATTTTATGCCTGCTTCCAGGAGCTTGGTGCAGTCAGGCTCTGGCAGAGGAAGAGCGGATTACAAAGGTATCCTTAGAGATTACAACGGATTTTGAACCAGGAGATTCTATCAGTGAGGAAGATATCCAGATTCATACAGACAGCAGTCTTTATAAGATTGATGAGTGGAGACTGTTAAACGAAGAGTCCGCCTGGGAGGGAGCGGCAGTTCCTGTTGTGGAGATTGTTCTGTCACAGGCAGAGGAAGCCAAGTTCAGCTATATTGGAGCAGATCACCTGACTGTGAAGGGAACCAGGTTTACCTTTTTGTCCTCCAAAAGGTCAGAAAAGGATACAATTCTGAACTTGAAGATTAAGCTTCCTCCCATAAAAGAAGAGGTGGAGCAGATGGAAACCAGTGACATCTGGCTGGATGCCAATGGAATCCTGTCCTGGCCAATCCATGAATCGGTTTCCCTTTACCGGATTTTGATTTACCGGGGCGGCAATAAGATTGGAGAAAAATTGTCATATGGAACATTGATTTCCATTCAGGATCAGATCACACAGCCAGGAAACTATTCAGTAAAGATTTCCGGGGTCAGCAAGTATGACGGGACAGAGAAGACGCTGACTCAAAGAAGTGAAGCGGTCAGCTTTGATATGGACATGATGTCCTCCTTTCAGACACCTTCAGAGGAACTGTCTGGCTCCTGGATGGAGAACAGCGGGTTATGGTATTATGTGAACCCAGGGGATCATCTGGCTGTGGCGCAGTGGCAGGAAATTGACGGATTCTGGTATTATTTTGACCATATGGGGGTCAGGAAGACCGGATGGATTGATTGGAATAAAAGCCGGTATTACTGTGATGAGAATGGAAAACTGCTGACAGACCAGGTAACACCAGACGGATATCGTGTGGGGGCGGATGGAGCTGTAATTGGGAAGGAGAATTAGGGAATGGAGCGGTTAAGGGAAAAGACAAGAGAAAAGAACAGTCTGCCAAAGGGCCATGGAAAAGGAAAACGCATGTTAGCTCTTTTTCTGGCAGGAGCAATCGCTGGCAGCGTCAGCATATGGACCGGTCCGGTTCCGGCAAGGGCAGCGCCAGCTTCAGAGGCTGCCCAGGTATGGATTTCCGACTGGCGGCAGCAGGTGTTTCAAAGCGATTCCTGCCCGGACCAGGTTCGGACATCTGTGGATCTGGTAACAGGAAGAAATGATACAGAACCCTTTCAGGTCAATGTAAGGCCAGCAGAGGATGGAACTATTATCTGTGTGGCATTTTCCAATCTGGTATGCGAAGAGCATGTAATTCCAGTGGAGAACATTTCCTACAGCTATGTGGATTACATAAAGGCTCCCTATAACTCCCGGTACACAGATGAGACAGATCCAGATGCAGTGAAAGACCAGGACGGAATCTGGTGGGTTCATATTTCAGACCCAGTGAGAAAAACCAGTCCGGACCGGATGGTGGGATTTCCGGAGATTCTTTCTGAGCATCAAAGCAGAGTGGTAAAAAAGAATATGACCCAGCCCGTGTGGATTAAGATTCATGTGCCGGAATGGGCTGTGCCGGGAATGTATTTGGGGCAGATGGAGGTTCGGACAAGCTTTGGAACCTATTCCTTTGACATCAATCTGGATGTAAAAGATGTAACTATACCCGATTCAGCGTCCCAGGAAGCTTTTAGCATTGAACTGTGGTCTCAGCTGGTGGGAAATTTTGATACGGAAGTAGATGTGATTACAGATGCTTATGGGGTGGAGGTGGATTCCCCGGAATGGTGGGCCATCATGGAAAGCTTTGCCAGAGTGATGAAGGAGAACCGGTTGAATGTGATGACTGTGAATCAGACGGATTTGCTTTTGCAGGGAAAGCAGACCAGGGTGAATCCAGATGGAAGTGTGGTGTTTGACTGGAGCTTTTTCAATAAATTTGTGGCATTTTTCAGGGAGAGGGCCGGAATCCAGCGCTTTGCCTGCGGTCCGGTAGCCAAATATAAGACAAATCCCAAAAATTATAACAATGACATACAAGGAGAGGAAATAAACGATTATTCTAAACCCTATGTGGAGGTGCTGTCGTATCATCCGGACAATCCGCTGGTTCCCAAAAAAGAATTGCTGGAAGTGGATTTGAATGCCTATGAGGCAGGGACAGAGGGACCGGCCCTTTCCTATTTGAGACAGTATGCTGGTTCCCTGCATCAGAATCTGGTCAGCCAGGGTTTAAGCTCCATATGGTATCATCATATTATTGATGAGCCGGGAAAGCGCACTCAGGCTGCTCTTTATCCGGTGGTGGAGGGCATTATATCCAGGGAATGTCCGGGAATGCCTACAGGGGATGCCTTTACCGCATGGACAGCAGAGGAAGAATCTCCTTATTCGGAGGTTTATTCCATTATGGAATATTCTCTGGATGAACTGCCGGACAAGGTGGCTGGATTTTTAAATCCAGGAGACCGGCTTCAGGTATATACCTCCAGCCTGCCCCTGAAGGACAATTATTTAAACCGGATGATCGATCATCCCACCTGGCATATGGAGATGTTAGGATGGTTCTGCTATAAGCATGGAGCCACTGGTTATCTCCACTGGGGGATGAATCAGTGGAATACCTGGACCAAAGATTATCTGCCCTACCCGGATTATCCAAGAGAGGTGATGTGGGACAATGCCTTGGGAGACGGCTCCTGTGTATATCCGGATAAGGAGAATCTGAAGATCCGAAGCTCCATCCGGGTGGAGGCTCTGCGGGAGACCAGTGAACTTCTCTCCATTTTGTGGGCAGCAGAAAAGAAGCATCCAGAGGAGGTGAGGGGGATTTTGAACTCCCTTCTCCGTTCCGGAAATGATTATGAGACGGACATTGAAAAAATCCGTCAGGCGCGGGAGCAGCTTATCGGTCTGGCGGCTGAATCGTAACAAACAAAGAGATGCTTGTGCTGTGAAACAGGCACAGATTGGAGGAAATGATGAAATCAAAAAGAAAATTCCAGGAACAGCTTGTTTTGCAGTCCATGGTGCTCCCGGCTCTTCTGGCTCTTTTGGTGTTTGCTTATATCCCCATGTATGGTGTGGTGATTGCTTTTAAGGATTTTGACATCACCATGGGGATAAGCGCCTCCCCCTGGGTGGGTCTGAAACACTTTAAGACCTTTTTGGTAGATCCGGAGCTGTGGAATGTAATGAGAAATACCCTGATTTTAAATGTGCTGGGAACCCTGGTCTGCTTTCCGGCGCCCATTATTCTGGCAGTTCTGATCAATGAGATGCCAACCGGAAGATTTAAAAAGACCTCTCAGACCGTGTCCTATCTGCCGCACTTTCTTTCCTGGGTTATTTTTGCAGGACTGATTTTGGAAATGCTGCGGCCAAACGGAATTGTAAGTGATTTTTGCGTAAAGCTTGGAATTTTTGACAGTCCGGTGAATTTTATGGCAAAGGGCTCCTGGTTTTACATGATATTTGTCATCGCCTCTCTCATAAAGGGACTGGGATATGGTTCCATTATTTATGTGGCAGCCCTGACCGGGGTGGATGAGGAAATCTATGAGGCAGCAAAGATGGATGGATGCAGCCGGTTTCAGCGGATCTGGCATATTGCCCTGCCAAGCATCCGGGGTACCATTGCAGTCATGCTGATTTTGCAGATCGGCTCCATCTTAAACACAGGAATTGAACAGATTTTCATGTTTCAGAATGTGATGAATATTCAGTTCAGCGAGACGTTAGACACCTATGTATACAAGGTGGGAATTGCCCAGGGGCGGATGGCCTATTCCGCGGCAGTGGGGCTCTTAAAGTCCATTGTATCCGTGATTCTGCTGGTAATTGCAAATACAGCGTCCAAAAAGATTACCGAACGGGGACTGTTTTAGTGAGTCCTGCTGACGGGAAAGGAGAAGACTGATGAAGAAAAAGAAGATATCCTTATTTGACTGGATCAATTCCTGTCTTATGGCAGGGATGATGCTGGTGATGCTGTTTCCCTTCTGGTATTGTGTGGCAGGGTCTTTGAATGACGGATCAGACTATTTAAAGGGAGGCGTGTATCTGTGGCCCCGGATTTTTACTATGGCCAATTATCAGGCTGTATTCCGGGATAAAACGATTTTCCATTCCATGATGATTTCTGTGGCAAAGACCTTGCTTGGAAGCGTCAGCTGTCTGTTTGTGACAGCCCTTGCTGCCTATGCCATGTGCCGTCCGCACCTGAAGGGCAGGAAAATTTATGCAGTGTTCATGACCCTTACCATGTATTTCAGCGGAGGCCTGATTCCTTATTTTCTGGTCATCAAGACTTTGCATTTATATGACAATTTTCTGGTGTACATTATTCCGGGGCTGTTTAGTGTGTGGAACATGATTATTATTCGTACCTTTTTCAGCGACCTGCCAGACAGCCTGATTGAGTCTGCCAAAATAGACGGAGCAGGTGAGTACCGTATCTTTTTCCAGATTGTGCTCCCTCTTTCCAAGCCAGTGCTGGCCACGGTGATGCTGTTTTCCCTGGTGGGCCATTGGAACTCTTATTTTGATTCCATGATGTACACCTCCTCCATGAGCCTGCAGACCATACAGCTGTTTTTAAAGAAAATGATCACAGATCCAGGGGCAGCCAGCGGGCTGGCGTCTTCTGCAGCCATGGCCATACCAGAGGCAGCCAGAAAGGTAACACCTCAGACCATAAAGCTGGCGGCAATGATTGTCACCTCCATGCCCATTATCTGCGTTTATCCTTTTTTACAAAAATATTTTGTAAAAGGGATGACAGTGGGCGCGGTTAAGGGGTAGAATAGGAGAAAGGAGAACACAGAAAACAGGATGAAAAAATTGGGACAAGGTTTCAAAAGATATATGGCAATTCTGGCAGGCGCTGCCATGCTGGCAGGATGCGCAGGGGGAGGAGGCTCCTCCAAAGAAGGCAGCGAGACGGCTCCCACAGCTCTTCCAGAGATGGATTATGATGCCAGCAAAGCAAGCTGGGAGCAGGACAAGACACCCATTGAGCTGGAATGGTTTGTGGCTTATGACTGGGCAGCCATGAATTTTGATCCGGACAACAATCAGTTTGACCAGTATGTGTATGAGAATACAGGGGTGAAAATAAAATTCAGCATTGGTTCTCAGGAGAAGCTGAATATGCTGATTGCCACAGACAGCCTGCCGGATATTGTCACCTATGACGCAGTATCCTCAGAGCGGCTTGCCCTGGAAAATGGAGGAAGGCTTTGGCCATTGGACGAGCTTGTGGAAAAATATGCCCCGGATATGCAGACGCCTCAGGGGATGATAGACTGGTACCGAAATAAGAAGGACAACAAATGGTATGTGCTGGTTGGTTATTTTTATGATTTAAAGGAAGCTTATGAGAGAGGGGGATATATTGAATCCCACAATATGAATTTTGCCAGAAAGGACATTCTGGAGCAGCTGGGGATTGACCCGGACAGCATGACCACAAAAGAGGGATTTTTGAATGCTTTGAGAAAGGTGAAGGAAGCCAATGTCCAGTATGAGGGACAGACCGTGATTCCCTATGTGGCGGATGATGCGGAGTGTCTGGCAGAGCAGTTCGGGCTGGACCGGGAGGATTCCAATGGAAATCTTCTGAACATAAAGCGGCAGCCGGAATATTTGGAGGCCATTCTGTTTCTCAACCAGATTTACCGGGAAGGGCTGACCACAGATGAGATTTTTACGATGGACAACACCCTTCGGAAGCAAATGGTCACTTCAGGAAGCGTATTTGCCGGTACCAGGGTAAACTATCTCAATGGAAAGGACACGCTTTACTATGAGAATCCCAATGCGCTGATGATGGGAGTGGGCCATATTGGGGGAGATGGGGGAAAGGAAGCCATTGTGTCCCCGTCGCCTACAGCAGGGTGGGCTGCCACCATGATTACAAAAAACTGCAAAAACCCGGCCAGAGCAGTCAGCCTTCTGTCTTTCCTCACCAGGGAGGAGATTTCTCTTTCCTACTCTTATGGCGGAATCAATGGATATGAGATTGTGGACGGGGAGGCTGTGATCAAACCGGAACGGGCAGAGGAACGGAAGGCAGATTCAGCGGCTTTTGACGCAAAATACCGTTCTACCTTACAGGATCTGGTCTGTGATTATGTGTGGGTAAAAAAATACGAGCCAAAGTCAGGAATGGATGAACTGGAGCAGGACCGGCTGCATTATCAGAAAAAATGGGTGGACGGACACATTTTTGATGATAAGATTTTTAATGATGTGAGTCCGGACAGCGGGTCGGACTTTGCGGCAATTGACGCCCAGCTTACTTCTTACTGGAGCCAGCAGTTCCCCATGATGATTATGGCAAAAAGTCCGGAGGAAGCAAAGCAGGTGTATGACAATGCCATCGCACAGATGGACCAGATGGGAATGGATAAGCTGGATGCGTATAAAAACGAGAGATTCCAGGAGAATAAGAAAAAAATGGGACTTGAGATGGCTTGGCCGAGAAATCAGAAGTGAGGGAGTGAAGATGGTTTCCTATCGGTTTGAAATATGTAGTTTTCTTGAGAAGGTATTTCCAGACAAAAGGCCAAAAGCATGGAAGGAAGGCTCCTTGTCCATGTTTCATGGAGAGCGGGTTTCAGTTCAGCTGGCTTACTTTGTGGATCACACAGGGACAGACCTTCTGGAGGAGGAGCTTTATATTGAGGTAAAGGCAGACCAGAAAATCCGGACAAGCTTGTACCGGGTGGGTCTGGCGCCCAGCGCCTTTCCCTGCGACGGGGCTCATGACGGGGATTACCTTACCACACAGCCAGGAATGTTTCCGGATATTTTGTGGCCCATAAAAGAGGGAAGGGTCCGGGCACTGTGGGGACAGTGGAGAGCAGTGTGGATAGAACTGGAGGCAGAGGAGGACTGTCCGGACGGACCTTTGGAAATCCAAATCCTTGTCCGGACAGAGGAAAAGGGGGAGATTTATAAAAGAAAGCTGAAGGTCCAGGTGCTCCCTGGAAAGCTTCCCAGCCAGACTCTGATTCATACCGAGTTTTTTCACACAGACTGTCTGGCAGATTATTATGGGGTGGAGGTTTTTTCCGATTCCTACTGGGAACTGGTGGAGAATTTTATGAGGACTGCCTGTGAGCGGGGAATCAATATGGTGCTGACGCCTCTTTTTACGCCGCCTCTGGATACAGGAGTGGGCCTTGAACGGACAACGGTTCAGCTGGTGGAAGTGGAAAAGAAGCCGGAGGGCTATGAATTTGATTTTGGAAAGCTGGAGCGATGGATTGGTCTGGCCCAGGACTGCGGAATGCAATATTTTGAGATGGCTCATCTGTTTTCCCAGTGGGGAGCCAAATATGCGCCCAGGATTTTTGCCTGGGAGGAAGGAAAAAGAAAGCAGATTTTCGGCTGGCATACCCTGGCTTTGGAGCCTGCCTATATGGATTTTCTGGAGCAATTTCTTCCAAAGCTGAAAAAGTTTTTGGAGCAAAAGGGGATTCTTGGCCAGGTGTGGTTTCATGTGTCAGACGAGCCGGTAAAAAAGAATCTGGAAAGCTATCAGAAGGCGTATGCCTGTATGGAGCGGCTTCTTCCCGGATGCA
>CATLIJ010000093.1 GCA_949948825.1 uncultured Clostridiaceae bacterium | reverse complement strand
ATGCGGTATCAGGGGCTGCCGGGTGGCTGGGATGGCTAAAGACGCAAGCCTCCGGGTCCTGATACAACCGGGAGATTCTTTCCTGGTGAGCCTGCTTATCCTCTTCTTTTGTCTGAGTCAGAGGATAAAGAGTCTCATACAAATGGTCAATTTCTTCTGGCAAAAGCTGTTTTTTGTTTTTGGCGGCATTTTGCCGGACCGATGTAAAAAGCTCCCAAAGATGGAGAATCACATGGTTTTGGGTGGTCAGCCGGATGTCCTTTAAGGTGCAGCTGTCGCCAAATACAATGTAGGAGTACACAGGCAGAGAGGAGTTCTCCAAAAAAGCCCGGAGCCATTTCAGGTGGACTTTGTTCTGAAGGGTGGGATTAAAGAAGCGGGATTTTACGGATTCTCCCCTTCCTGCCGGAAGAACCTGGACCCAATATTCCTGGGACTCATCTCCAAAGATCCAGCCGCTGTAATTTTTGGATTCAAAGACATAGATCCCGGATTCGTGTAAAAGAATGACATCTGCTTCGGTTGTTTCTCCGTCTGGTTTGGGGAGATAACAGTTAAACAGAAATTTTTTATGTCCTTTCAGAGATTTCAGGGATTTGAAAATACAATATTCTCCCCATCTTCCCTTGTCATGCTCCAGGGCAGAATAGGGATTTTTTGTCTGGCGATAATATTCGGTGTTTCTGTAGCTGTTTTTTAAATGGACATATAAGAGAAGAACAGCAATTACAATCAATAAAAACAGGTACATATTCTGCGTTTCCTTTCGTATTTTGTCAAAATTTGTCGTTTATTTCTTCATTATAACTCGTATTTTTCCAGGTAACAACAACATTTCGCAATTATTGTATTTCCAAAATTGGTTTAAGATGATAGAATAAAGTAGAAGCAGCAAAAAAGTGTTTTTCCTACAATGGGGGGAATGGAGTTAGAATGAAGAAAAAGAAACAAATCAGAAGAAGGAAAGGGTTTCCCTTACTTCTTTCTGTTATATTGGTTTTTGGTATTTTGGGGACAGTGGTATTTACCGTGGCACGGAAGCTTTCGGATGAGATGCTTCAGTCAGCCATTCATAACTTAAGCAAAAGCCTGGATTTGATACAGGGAACCGTGGAAGCTATTTTTTCGAAAGAAGCAGAGTATCAGAAATTGATTGCACAGGAGCTGGCAGGACTGGAGGACCCGGAGGAGTTTATTCGCTCCTATGATCAGAACCGGACTATGGTGAAGGCATCGCTTCTGCTGCCGGGAAGGAAAGAAGGGATTTCCAATACCGGGGAGGTCTTTTATCCGGAGGAGCTGGACTTTTCAGATGGAAATCTGGTGGAGGGGCTGCCGGTTTCCCAATCTTATATTAACAGCATGGGAACCTGGGCTTATACCATGAAATGTCCGATTACAAAAGGGAACACAAATAGGGGGACTCTTTATATTGAATATATCTATGATTCTTTTGAAGAGACTCTGCCAGACGGATTATACAATAACAGCGGCATGCTGTACCTGATGGATGCAGCGAACAATCATCGGTTTGTGTTAAAGCCAAAGGGCATGGGAGAGCGGAATGCAGGCCATTTGAATCTGGAGGATTTTTACCGTGCCAACCGGATTCTTGAGGCAGGTATTCAGAAGGAGGTGGCTTCTGCCATAGAGCAGGGAGGGAATATTATGTTTTACCATGATATTCGGAATGAAAGCTCCCTGATTTATATGTGGCCGGTCAATGGTGGAGCCATCTATCTGGTGGGACATGTGCCGATTGATGCCATACAGCAGGAGGGAAAGACGGTTAATCAAAATATTCTTCTGGTGGTGGCGGTTATGCTGGCAGCATTTTTCATTTGCTGCATATTATATTATTTGAACCAAAGGCAGCGGATTCGGCTTCGGAGAGAGCGGGAGAGGGAACGGGAGATTCACAACCGGCAGCTGGCAGAAGCATTGCAGGCAGCTCAGATTGCAAGCAATTCCAAGACAACCTTTCTCTCCAATATGTCTCATGACATCCGCACTCCCATGAATGCAATTCTTGGTTTTACCACCTTGTTGGCCAAAGATGCAGACAATCCTGTGAAGGTACGGGAGTACACAGGCAAGATTCTGGCATCCGGCCAGCATTTGTTAAGCCTGATTAATGATGTTTTGGATGTTTCCAAGATTGAGAGCGGGAAAGTGGTGCTTACCATCGGAGAGTTTACCCTGAGCAATCTGGTAGCCTCCATTGATGCCATCATCCGTCCGATGGCAAAAGAGAAAAATCAGGATTTTCAGGTGACGGTAACTGATATCAAGCATGAGTATCTGGTGGGAGATGAAACCAGAATCAATCAAATTCTGATCAACCTGCTTTCCAATGCAGTGAAATATACTCCCAGCGAGGGCCACATTCAGTTTCGCATCATTGGTCTGCCCCAGCGTTCCAGCCAGTTTGAGCACATCCGGATTGAGGTGGAGGATGACGGATATGGCATGACAAAGGAATATCTGAAGGTGATTTTCGACCCCTTTACCAGGGCGGAGAACAGCACCACAAATAAGATCCAGGGAACCGGACTGGGAATGGCGATCACCAAAAATATTGTGGAGCTTATGGGAGGCACCATTGAGGTGTTCAGCGAGCTCCATAAGGGAAGCCTGTTCCGGGTGGAGCTGGAGCTTCGGATACCAGATGGCCAGACGGACCAGGAATTCTGGTTAAAAAACGGGATTTCCCGGATTTTGGCTGTGGATGATGACAGGGAGGTCTGTAAAGGCATTCAGGTGCTGATGAAGGATACAGGAGTGACTGTGGATACAGTCCTTCAAGGCTCAGAGGCAGTCAGCCAGATAAAAGAGGCATGGGATAGAAAAAATCCTTATCATATGGTTTTACTGGACTGGAGAATGCCGGATATGGATGGGGATACCACTGGAAAAAGGATTCGGGAGGTTATACCGGAATCTGTGCCGATTTTGTTTTTAACTGCTTATGATGGAAGTGAGGTGAGGGAGGAGGCCCGTCATTTGGGAAATGCCAATCTCCTGCCCAAACCGTTTTTTGTGTCTGCTTTGAAGGAAAAGATTTTGGAAATGCAGGCAGAGCAAAATGGCCGGAAGGTTTTGGCGAATCCAGAGGAGGAACACAGCCTGAAGGGATTGCAGTTTCTTGTTGCAGAGGATAATGAGATCAATGGGGAGATTCTCCAGGAGCTTTTGGATATGGAGGAGGCAAAGTGTGAGATTGTGGAGAATGGACAGCTTGCAGTGGAACGGTTCGAGAGAGCAGAGGAAGGGGAGTTTGACGCTATTTTGATGGATGTTCAGATGCCGGTTATGAATGGCTATGAGGCTGCCAGGGCTATCCGGGCTCTGCCGCGCAGGGATGCGGGAGAGATTCCGATTATTGCCATGACAGCAAACGCATTTGCAGAGGATGTAAGAGATGCTTTGGAGGCAGGAATGAATGTTCATCTGGCAAAGCCCATTGATATGGAATTACTAAAGAAAACAGTGAAGCAATATGTGGTAAGAAAGGGTTAAGGTATGCAAAAAGGCAGAAAGGGAGACCGGAAAAAATGGTCTGTGATTGGAATGGCAGCAGTAGTTGCACTGGCAATAACCGCCTGCAAGGCAGAGTCGTCTCAGGTAAATCTGGTGACAGAGAGAGAAGAGGAAAAAAAGGTGGTGAGCCTGTTTGTGCCAATGGAAAAGACCAATCCCAATGCAGATAATGTTGCCAGAACTGCAGTGGACATCACTGTTGGCAATGCTGAGAAGGAGCTGGGGCTGATTGTGGAGTATGAGACCTACACAGCAGATAATTATAAGGATAAGACGTATGATGAAGTTCTCCTGAACCGGGCCAGAAATAATATGGATGATTTGTATTTGATGAATCCGGACACTCTTCAGAAGCTTGGGGAGGAGGGGAGGCTTTTGGACTTATCCGAACTGGAAAGTGCAAAGAATCTGCGGGATGTGGTAAAGGCTGCCAACACAGTTGACGGAAAGTTGGTGGGTATTCCCCAGGAGGTTGTGGTTTACGGAATGTTTGTCAACAAGGAAATGTTTGACCGATATAACCTTTCCCTGCCGGAAAAGCCGGAGGATCTGATAGAATGCTGTAAGGTATTGAAGGAAAACGGAATCCAGACTCCCATAGGTGCTAACCGCTGGTGGCTGGAAACCTTTGTTTTTGCCTATAGCTTTGCGGATTTGTACAATGGGGGCAATACGGAGGCAGAGATAGAAGCTTTAAACAAAGGGGAGCGAAAGCTCAGTGATTATATGCGGCCTGGATTTGAATTTTTGAAGGAGCTAATGGACCGGGGATATATTGATGCCCGGACTGCCCTGACTTATGAGGCCATAGAGGGGGAGGGGCCGGATTTTCTGGCTCAGAAAACGCCGATTGTAATGGCATACTGGGGAGCTGCCAACACAGATACTGCTTATGGAAATCCGGATTTTGAAATGCAGGTGATTGGCTTCCCCAGCAGCAGGGGCCAGATGCCTGTGATGTCCATGACCGGATATGGCATTGGAGCAGAGGCAGAGCACCTGGAGGAGGCAAAGGCTGTATTGAATTTGATTACCTCGGAGGAATCTCTGGAGATTTATGCAAAGATTAATCAGGTCATTTCCCCCTCAAAAAATGTGGAGGTGGAATATGTTCCTGCTTTACAGCCTTTGAGTGACCGGGTAAAGGAGAATGTGTATGTGCTTGCCTCCAATGCAGGGATTAAGGTAGAACAGTGGGGCAACACCTGCCTGATTGTCCGGAAACTGATGGAAGGGGCCAGTGTGGAGGAGTGTATGGCAGAATTTGACCGCCTTCAGGAGGAAGCCCTGCGCTGAAGCGTATCGCATTTTTCGCAACCGTTCAGACGGGCAAGAAGATGCCTTGTCTGAACGGCTGCCATTTTTAAACACGTTTAAGGATTCCTTTGAAGGAATGTCTTTCTTTTGTCTCCACAGAGGTATCGGAAAGGGGAGTTCCCTGGTCTTTGTAAAGCTTTTTCATGATGCTTAAGTAAGAAGGCACCAGGAACAAATCTGCGGCAATCCAGGCGCTGGGGCTGGCAAAACACGCGGCCAGAAAGCCAAAGCGGGGTACCAGCAGAAATCCCACCGCGGCGCGGGCCGCCATCTCACATACACCGGCAAGCACTGCCCGTTTGGAATATCCCATTCCCTGAATCAAAAACCGCACAACATTCACCAAAACAAGAGGGATGAAAAAGGTGCTGGTGATTAACAAATATTGTTTTACCTGTCCCAGGATCTGTACCTCATCTGCGTCCAAAAACAACAGGGCAATGGTGTTGCCAAAAAGGAAAAGCACAGCCAGGGCAAGAAGGGAGTATGCGGTTCCCATGAGAACAGCTGCTTTTAAGCCTTCTCCAATCCGGTGAAGCTTCCTGGCTCCTATGTTCTGCCCTCCATAGGTGGCCATGGTAGAGCCCAGGGCATCAAAGGGACAGCAGAAGAACATGCCGATTTTGGAGGCAGCAGTCATGGCAGCCACAGACATGGAGCCCAGGCCGTTGACTGCAGCCTGAAGGATAATGCTTCCAATGGCTGTGATGGAATATTGAAGTCCCATGGGGATTCCGATTCCGCACAAAGTCTTCATCATGCTTTTATCTGGCACAGCCTCCTCTTTTGTCATGTGAAGAATCTCAAAATGCTTTATCATATACATCAGGCAGAGAATTCCGGACACAGCCTGGGAGATTACAGTGGCCCAGGCAGCTCCTGCCACTCCCATTTTCAGCACAATAATCATAAACAGATCCAGGGCTACATTCAACACAGAGGACATCACCAGGAAATACAAAGGGGTTTTGCTGTCTCCCAAAGACCGGATGATTCCGGATACCATGTTATATAAGTATGTGGCAGGGATTCCCAGGAAAATCACAAAAATGTAACTATAGGCAGAGTCAATAATATCTTCCGGGGTGTTCATCCATATCAGGATATTCCGGCACAGCACACATACCACAGTTGTCATAACAGCTGCAAATCCAAGGGAAAGCCATGCTCCGTTGGCAGCAAACTGCCGAAGCTGGCTTATGCTTTTCTCTCCGAATTTTTGTGCCACAGGAATGGCAAAGCCATTGCACACGCCGATGCAGAACCCAATAATCATAAAGTTGACAGAACCAGTGGAGCCCACGGCTGCCAGAGCATTGACGCCTAAATATTTTCCCACAATGATTGTATCCACCATGTTATATAGCTGCTGAAATAAAAGGCCGAAAACCATTGGAATAAAAAATCCCAGAATCAGCTTTGCCGGAGATCCGGATGTCATATCCTTCACTTTTTGGTTTGTCATATAGTTTACCTCGCATTCTATTGTTGCTTTTCTGCTGCCAAAACAGTAAACTTAATTTACTCTTTTCGGTCTGAAAAAGCAATCTTATTTTTTACTAATTTTCGAGAGGATTTTTAGAAAAATCTGGTTGTTTTTTTGACGGAAAAATAGTGGTTTGAAAACAGGAAAAAATTTGATATAATGGTAGCACCAAAAAGACCTGCTGTCTTTGGGAGAAAGGCTGGAGAAGGAAAATGAACAGAAAAAGAATGATAAAAGTGGATGAGGAGATTGTGCGTCTGGAAAATGTCCATTCCATGGGCGTGATTGGAGATCCGGGATGTGAGGGGCTTGGCACTTATAATATGAAGGTATATGCAGGCGCCCTGGAGGAGAGCAGCAAGGATGACATTACTTTGATTGCAGGAGATTTAGTGCCGGCAGGAACCAGTCATCACTATCAGCTGATCCAGGAGATGACAGAGGCACTGGCTGGAAATGATGTGTATTGTCTTAGAGGAAACCATGATACAGGAGCTTACCTGGAATATTTTGGCCGGAAAAACTATGCTTTGATGGCAGATGATTTTACGGTCATTGTGCTGGACAATGCCTTTCGCACTTTTGAGGAGGAGGGGCTGGCGCTTTTGTCCAGAGTACTGGCCAGAGAAGATGTCCGTCAGGCTGTGATTGCTTTTCATATACCAGTTCCCAACCACTTTATTTTAAACTGTGTGTCAGAGGAGGAATTTTCCCGTCTGAAGGAAGCTTATGGTCCCTGGAGGGAAAAGGTGAAATATCTTCTTTGCGGTCATGTTCATTCCCGGTTTGAGGATGAGGTGGATGGAATCCGCCTGATTTGCACTGGCGGCGGGGGCGCCATGATTGAGGACGTGTCAAAGGATATACGGGCATGGGATGTGGAGCATCATGTGGTTCATTTTTATCAGAAGGAGGGAATCCTGAATTACCGGATTGCAGACCTTTCAGAGGATTGCTATGGCAGGGAAAGGGAGAAGGGAATACTTAAGGAAAAGCTTCAGGAGACCGTGGAGGCAGAGCTGCTGGCACATTTTAAATATTTGATGTTTGCAGACCGGGCCAGAAGAAGAGGGCTGGGCCGGATTGCCAACCTGTTTCAGGCTCTTGCTGCTTCTGAATATTATCATGCAAGGAATTTTTATTCGGTTTTGGAACGGCCTGGTTCTTTTGCGGAGGCAGTGGGAACCTATGTGCCGGGAGAGGAATTTGAACACGAACATTTTTATAAAATGATGGCCGGATATGCCAGAGAGCAGGAGAGTCCTCTGGCAGAACAGGCATATCGGGGGGCAGCAGCAGCGGAGAAGGAGCATGCCAGCCTGTTAAAGAAAGCTTCCCGTATGGAATGCTTTGAGGAGGAGGCAATCTATGTATGCCCGATCTGCGGGTATGTTATGACCGGAGATTCTGCTCCGGAGCGGTGTCCGGTGTGCGGGGGACCTGAAAAGCAGTATGAGGCATTTAAAGCATAAAATTTACAAAGCCTCCTGACAGAGCAGGAGGCTTTGTTACGTTCACTGCGGAGGATTGGATTCTAAGCAGGCATCCAGGGGAACCTTTATGACAATCTTCCGAATGGGGGCAGGGGCGTCTCCTGCCTGGATGGCAGGGATATGTACATCCCACGGAAAATAGACAGCAAATACTCCGGGAATCATCCGGATGATGCCTTCCGGGGCATTGGGATGATTGTGATAGAACAGAATATCCCGCGGACTGTCTAACAGATCTTCCTCCACTGTGCTGGCGCCGTCATCATTATAAAACCCAGCCAGTTCAGGTCCGCCGGAAGCCAGGAACTGAACATCAATATTTTTCCGGTGAATCTCCGGACGCAGGGTCTCTCTTGGGGCGGTTGTCAGGTCTAAAACCTGTAAAATCATGGGGACTCCGTCCAGCTCAAGATCAAATTTCCCTGGTTCATGGGACACAAGGTCTGTTTCCTTTAAAAAACGGACAGCACTTTGCAGAGCTTTGGGAAGAAGCGCAATCTGCTGGTCAATGTTTGCATTGTGTACATTTCCGTAAAACATGGGGTTCTCCTTTTCTTTTTTGTTTTTAAGCATAAGTCTATTATACTATATTTTATCTTGTAATGGTGAGATAAATAAGAAAATGTGAAAAATGACAAAAAAACAGTTGCAAACAGGCTTTTATTATGTTATTTTGTATATACATAAACCGCGATAAATTCCGCAGAAAAAGGAGGAGATGGGGATGTTTTTCTCAAACATTTCAATTGCAAAGAAGTATAATTATCTGGAGGACAAGTTCCTGGCAGCTTACAAGTGGCTGGAGGAGACGGATCTTGGGGCGCTTTCTGTGGGAAGCTATCCGATTGTGGGGGATACAGTGGTGGCGAATATTCAGGAATATACCACCATTAAGCCAGAAGAGGGAGCCTTTGAGACTCATGAGAAGTTCTTTGACATTCAGTATATGGTG
>CATLIJ010000092.1 GCA_949948825.1 uncultured Clostridiaceae bacterium | reverse complement strand
CCATAAGCGCTGTACTCATAATCCTTTCCTTCCTTTCCTTTTAGAATACCGCACTTTACATAAAAAATAAAGTGCATAAGTTTTTTTGTTTCCGGTAACTTACACACTTTATTTTACACTCCCATTTTTTTAATCATCTTTTGAAGAATCATTTCTTTTTTGTCTGGCCATGGCGTCTTTTGCTCTTCGTATTTCCATAAGACGTTCAAATTCCGCCTCATCTCCTGCGGCCTGAAGTCTTCTGCGGCGTGCTTCCCGGCGGGCAGCTAAGTCCCTAGCCTCTTTTCGCCTGGAAAAGAATACCCACAACCCGGAGAGTAATACGAGAAGAGCAAGGACAGCGGCTCCCCCTATGGCAAAAACCGGAAGGGATGGCATTTGGAAGGAAAAACCGCCTTTTTCCGGAGAATCCAAGTCTGAAGTGCCTGTAGGGGATTCTCCTGGATTGGAAGGAGAATCGCTGTCCGGAATAATTTCCACGGGAGTTCTGGCAGAGTCCTTTAACAGGAGAAAGGCCTTGCCAATTTGCCGGTCATTGTAGGAATACCGAAGAAGGGCAACTGCATTATCCGGATGGTCTGCAGGCAGCTCCTCCAGAGCCAAAGCTGCGTCCTCAAAGTTGGCATTGTTGGGCAGTGTAATGACCCGTTCTGGCTCAACCATCAGGTCAGAGGCATAATAAGAAACGCCGTTGATTAATACAGGCTCTTCTCCTGTAACATATCGGGATTCATGTTCAGCAATAACCATGTTTTTAAAACGGCTGAAGCCAAATTCCAACAAATTCTTTCCATCCACGAAATATTGGCCATAAGAACCCTTTAAGATGACGGAAATAAGCCGTCTTCCGTCTTTTTCTGCATAAGTGACCAGCGTGTTGCCAGCAAGACGGAGATATCCGGTTTTACCGGCAACAGCTGGCGGATAATAATATTCGCTGGCCGGATCTGTAGTATAGATCAGACGATGCTCGTGGCGGAAGGATATTCCATTGGGATTATTTGCAGTAGGAGCAATTTTGTGGCTGAGAGAGGAACTGATTTTCAGCAGCTCTTCATTGTCAAAGGCAGCCTGAGCAATCAGCGCCATGTCGTAAGCAGTTACCTTCTGCGTGTCTCCATTGAGACCGGACGGATTTTCAAAATGAGTTCTTTCAGAGCAGCCTAACTGGGCTGCTTTTGCATTCATCATATCTACGAATGCGGAGATGCTGCCAGCAGTATGTTCAGCCAGGGCATTTGCAGACTGGTTGACAGAAAACAGAAGCAGGGCGTACAGACAGTCTTCTACAGAAAGCTGGTCTCCGGCTACAAGGCTTAGCTTGTTGCCGCTGTCTGCTTCAACACTTAACATGGCAGTATCTGAAAATGTGACAATCTCATCTAGTTCACAGTGTTCCAACACAACAAGAGCAGTCAGCAATTTTGTAATGCTGGCTGGGGGATATGCGCTGTTTATGCAGTTTTGGCCATAAATCAAAGCGCCGGAGTCTGCGTCGATAACAGCGCCGGATTCAGCCATGATTCCGGTATCGGAGGGCCACGCCGGGGGCTCGGCGAAAGTGGTTATGGCGAGCAGCTGGCTGATGATGAGAATACAGCAGAGCAGACGCCTTATCTTTTGCATCAATGGGGTGTTCCTCCTTTTTTCGTGATGACTCTATTTTACCATGTTGTGGGGAAAACGGGAAGAGTGTTTGAGAAATTTTAGAAAAAATGGAAGTAAGGCAGTGTCATTAAGTTAAGGGATGGAAAAGGATCTGCAAGGGAAGAAAGAACGGACGAATTTGTTTTGTTGATTTTGCAAAAAACAGTTGCAATATACCGATGGTGGGTATATAATAGAGGAGAATGATACCGGTGAGGGGTATTTAACAGTTGTGTGTGGAGGAAAATAGAAGCAGATAATTTTATAATGAGGCTTTCGTATGTAGAGATGACGGAAAGGAGCATGGACGATATGGAAGAGAGATTTGATGTGGAGAGCGTGGAGAGCGTGGAGAGCGTGGAGAGCGTGGAGAGCGTGGAGAGCGTGGAGAACATAGTGGAGAATGGGACAGAAATGAATGGTTTAAGTGGGGGAAGGCATAAGAAGCGTTCGGACCAGGAATACCGGGATATGCTGAATCGACTGAGCCGCATTGAGGGGCAGGTGAGGGGAATTAAGAGGATGGTGGAGGAGAATGTTTACTGTACGGATATTCTGGTTCAGGTAGCGGCTGTAAATGCAGCGCTGAACAGCTTTAATAAGGTTCTGCTGTCCAATCATATCCGGACTTGTGTGGCTCAGGATATTCGGGAAGGAAAAGAGGAAACTATTGATGAGCTGGTAAGGACTTTACAGAAGCTGATGAAGTGAAATACCCTGCAGCAGGCTACGGGGTATTTCACCCTCTTGGCAGTTGCCAAATATCCGCGTAAGCGCGGGTGTCTGGCTTGCTGTCCGCGGAAATAAACGGGAGGGGCGGGATGCGGTTGTGAATCCCGGAAACTTGGAAGGATGGAATCAGCTATGAATAGGAATGAGTGAAAAGGGAGAGAGTAGAGCGAGGAGGAAAGGAGTTTTGTAAGAATGGAACAATATATGGTTACAGGTATGAGCTGCGCGGCATGCAGCGCCAGAGTAGAGAAGGCAGTTTCCAAGGTGCAGGGGGTTACTTCCTGTTCCGTAAGCTTGCTGACCAACTCTATGGGAGTGGAGGGGACAGCAGCGCCGGAGGAAGTGATTGCAGCGGTGGAGCAGGCCGGATATGGAGCGGCAAAGAGGGATCGGGGAAATAGCTCCGGGTCTGTGGGAACAGCCGGAGGGCATGGAGTGTCCGGAGGAATGTCTGCGGCGGAGGAGATGTTAAAGGACCGGGATACGCCAGTGCTGCGGCAGCGTCTTTACTCGTCTTTGGGATTTCTGGCAGTACTGATGTATTTTTCTATGGGACATATGATGTGGAATTGGCCGGTTCCAGCGTTTTTTGCAGGGAACCATGTGGCTGTGGGGCTTTTGCAGCTGATTCTTACTGGAATTGTGATTGTCATTAACCAGAAATTTTTTATCAGTGGTTTTAAGAGCCTTTGGCACCGGGCGCCTAATATGGACACCCTGGTAGCCTTAGGGTCAGGGGCATCTCTTGTTTACAGCACTTATGCTTTGTTTGCCATGACAGACGCTCAGATGAAGGGGGACATGGCAGCAGTTATGGCATATATGCACGAGTTTTATTTTGAGTCTGCTGCTATGATTCTGACCTTGATTACAGTTGGAAAAATGCTGGAGGCCCGGTCCAAGGGGCGTACCACAGATGCATTGAAAAGCTTGATGAAGCTGGCCCCCAAGACCGCCACAGTTGTAAGGGATGGAGCAGAAGCGGAGGTTTCCATTGATCAGGTGTTAAAAGATGATATTTTTGTGGTTCGCCCAGGGGAGAATATTCCGGTAGACGGTGTGATCGTGGAAGGAAGCAGTGCGGTCAATGAATCAGCATTGACTGGAGAAAGCATTCCGGTTGATAAGGCAGAGGGAGACTCTGTCTCAGCAGCAACCGTCAACCAGTCTGGATTTATCCGGTGTCGGGCCACACGGGTTGGAGAGGACACCACCTTGTCTCAGATCATTCAGATGGTCAGTGATGCGGCTGCTACCAAAGCTCCCATTGCCAAGGTGGCAGATAGGGTTTCCGGAATATTTGTTCCGGCAGTAATTGGCATTGCCGCAGTGACCATAGTGGTATGGCTTTTGGCTGGGGAAAGTGTGGGATTTGCCCTTGCCCGCGGAATTTCGGTGCTGGTGATCAGCTGTCCCTGTGCTCTTGGTCTGGCAACTCCAGTGGCAATTATGGTGGGGAATGGCATGGGAGCTAAGAACGGGATTATGTTTAAGACAGCAGTTTCCCTGGAGGAGACTGGTAAGACAGAGGTTGTGGCTCTGGATAAGACTGGCACCATTACCAGCGGAGAACCAAAGGTGACGGATCTGATCCCGGCAGAGGGTATCAGGGAGGAGGAATTGCTGAAGCTGGCCTATGCATTGGAGAAAAAGAGTGAGCATCCTTTGGCCAGAGCAGTTTTGCAGGCAGCAGGAGAGAGAGGGCTTGCGGCAGAGGAAGTTTCCCGGTTTCAGGCTTTGCCGGGAAATGGCCTTTCTGCAGTATTAAATGAGGAGACTATCAGCGGAGGAAATCTTTCTTTTATTCGTACTCAGGCTGAAGTGCCGCAGTCCATACAAAAACAGGCAGAACATCTGTCAGAGGAAGGAAAGACACCACTCTTCTTCAGTCGGGCAGGACGTTTGCTGGGAATTATTGCAGTGGCAGATGTGATTAAGGAAGACAGTCCACAAGCAGTAAGGGAGCTGCAGAACATGGGGATTCATGTGGTTATGCTGACTGGAGACAACGAGCGGACAGCCAAAGCCATTGGTTCACAGGCAGGGGTGGATGAGGTAATTGCCGGAGTGCTGCCAGATGGGAAGGAAAGCGTGATTCGTTCCTTAAAGCGCAAAGGGAAGGTTGCCATGGTGGGAGATGGGATCAATGACGCTCCGGCACTTACCAGAGCAGATATTGGCATTGCCATTGGAGCCGGAACGGATATTGCCATTGATGCGGCAGATGTGGTTTTGATGAAAAGCCGTTTGAGTGATGTGCCTGCAGCAATCCGCTTAAGTCGGGCGACTCTTACCAATATTCACGAAAATCTGTTTTGGGCATTCTTTTATAATGTGGTGGGGATTCCACTGGCTGCAGGTTTGTGGTATCCTATATTTGGATGGAAGTTAAATCCAATGTTTGGCGCTGCGGCTATGAGCCTGTCCAGCTTCTGCGTAGTCACCAATGCGTTGCGGCTGAACTGGTTTAATATGCATGATACAAAAAGAGACAAAAAAATCAAGAAAAATAAGAAGGAGGAATTAACCATGGAGAAGACCATGAAGATTGAAGGTATGATGTGCGGACACTGCGAGGCACGGGTGAAAAAGTGTCTGGAGGCTTTGGAGGGAGTCAGTGCAGCAGCTGTAAGCCATGAGTCAGGTACAGCAGTGGTGACTCTCACAGATTCCGTGACGGATGAAGTGCTGAAGAAGACAGTAGAGGACCAGGACTATAAGGTGGTTTCCATTCAGTAGGAAAAGCTCCGATACGGAGCTTTTCCTGGAAGTTTATGGGAGTATATTCCCTTTTCTGATATTTTTTTCAATCAGTGTTTTGGCAAATTCATACAGGAGCTTTGAGCCGTCTTTTGTGCCAGACTGTCTCCCATATACCTGCTTTGCCGTAACCTGGTGTTCTCTCCAGTCGCTGCCATTATTGCTGTCATTTAAAAGCAGAGGCTGGAGATTGTCCATGGCATGGGCAAATCTTGCCTCTGGTGTGAGGTTTTTCTCAAATTCATCAAAAAGGGCAATCAGTTTTACTTTTTGATCTTCAGGCAAAAGAGCATAGATTCGTTCTTTTGCCGCATCTTCACGGGCTTTCTGTGTTTTTAGACCTTCTGTATCATAGGCATAAGTGTCTCCTGCATCAATTTCCACTACATCATGGATCAGACACATTACCATCGTTTTTGCAAGGTCAATGGGTTCGTTTGCGTATTCCTGCAAGAGATAGGCCATAACTGCCATGTGCCAAGCGTGTTCCGCGTCATTTTCATTTCTTCCCTGGTTGGTCAGGTGGGTCTGACGGTAAATATTCTTTTCTTTGTCAATTTCCAGAATAAATTCCACTTGTTTTTTCAAACGGTCATTCATACATTACCTCCCATAAAAGATGAATCTGAATCATTACTATTATTGTAAATTGATTTTAGCGTGATGTCAATGAATGGTTTGATGTATGCCAGAATAAACGCATGAATAAAGAATGATCATTTCTATGGCAAACCTGCTGGATATACAAAATCTTTGTATAAATTTCCGCCTTGACAATTAGTACATTTATGGACTATAATAGAAATGGTACAGAACTGTACTATTATACTTGAGGAGGTCAGACATGATAAATAACGCCGATTTTATGGAACAGCTAAACAAATACTATGCCATATGGCAGGAGTATAACTATGTGTACGAAGAATGGGCGAAAGCGCATGGACTGTCAGTCAACAGCCTGTTAGTGTTATGTGCAATTCAAGACGGCGGGGACGACTGCACACAGAAAAAAATCAGCCGGAGATGGCTGATACCGAAGCAGACAATCAACATGGTTTTCAAAGATTTTGAGTGCAGGGGATTTGTGGAACTGTTCCCTCTGCCGCAGGACAAACGGAACAAGGTTATCCGTTTTACTAAGGCAGGAAAAGAATACGCAGATACCATTATTTCTGAACTGCGAAAGGCGGAATTGTTTGCAGTAGAGGAAATCGGTATAGAACGCATGAAACAGCTAAATGAGAACATGGCTTTATTTGTAGAGCTTTTCAGCAAGGCCGGAGGTAGAAAAAGCAATGAAACAAACTCGTGATGTAAGAACTTTCTTTCAATATGTTATCCCATCCGTATTGTCTTTTGCCCTGTCGGGAGTTTACACGATAGTAGACGGTTTTTTTGTGGGAAACAGCATAGGCGATTTGGGGCTTTCAGCCGTTAATATCGCTTATCCTGTTGTCGCTGTCATTCAGGCACTCGGCACAGGAATTGGAATGGGCGGCGCAATCTGCTATTCCATTTACAAGGCAGAGAAAAAGGAAGCAGAGGCAAGAGAATTTACAGCCGGAGCTTTGTGGGTGCTGATAATTGCGAGCATCCTTTTGACAATTTCAGTGTTCCTTTTGAACGGTACGCTTTTAAAATTGTTGGTGTCAGACGGCGAACTTCTTGCATTGGGTGAAGAATATATTGCGGTTATTGCTTTAGGTTCTGCCTTACAAGTGATTGGTACGGGATTAGTGCCTTTTATCCGTAATCATGGCGGTTCCTTTTATGCAATGGTTTCCATGATTGCAGGTTTTGTTACCAATATCATTCTTGACTACCTGTTTGTATGGGTATTGGAGCAAGGCGTTGCCGGTGCGGCATGGGCTACGGTGATCGGGCAGGGTGTGACAATGCTGATTGCGCTTGCTTATCTATTACTCAAAAAACAGTTTACGTTAAACATTCCGTTTTCAAAGTTTGGAAAAGCAGCCTTGTCTATTATTAAAATCGGGATTGCGCCCTTTGGGCTTGCCATGTCGCCTAATATATCTCTGATTATTATAAACCGCTTTTCTATTTCTTACGGGGGAGAGCCAGCTATCGCTACTTATGCCTGTATCGCATATGTTATCTGTATTATATATTTGATACTGCAAGGAGTAGGCGACGGAAGTCAGCCGCTACTCAGTAAATATTATGGCGAAAAAAATTTTTACAGACTAAAAAGCACAAGAAAAATGGCGTATGGATTTGCAATGTTCCTGTCCTTAATCGGCTGCGTCATTATGTATTTGACAAAGGGAAGTCTCGGCGCATTGTTCGGAGCGTCAGATTTTGTGAATACGGAAATTGCAAAAATAATGCCTGTCTTTTTGGTTTCAGTACCCTTTGTTGCCATTCTCCGCATTACAACCGCGAGTTTTTATGCCACAGAAAAAAGTATGTTCTCCTATGTATTAACTTTCATTGAACCGCTGTTTATGTTGGTGCTTATGTTTATTTTGCCGCCTTTGTTTGGTGGACAGGTAATGATTTGGTGGAGTACGGTTTTGGCAAGAATTTTATCGGCATTGTTAGCGGTTATCCTAAAAAACCATGTGGATAAAAAAGAAATGCCATAGCCATACAGCGTAATTGAAAGCTGCCACTTCTTTTTGAAAAAGCAGGCTGGTGTTTTATCCAGACAGCCCACAGCTTGGAACGAATGAAAGCAATGAAATTATTTTTTTATTGAAATGAGTGTAATACAAGATAAGTTGTGTTACACTCATTATTATTCTCCAAATAACAATCTCATTTTACAAATTAATCTCCAAAAACACCCGGTCTCTGTCATCCTGGTCAATGGACAGGTAGCGTTTGGTGACTTCCAGAGAAGAATGGTTGTAAATTGTCATAATTACTGCGGGAGGCACACCTCTTTTCCAGGCATGGTATCCAAAGGTTTTTCTTAAGGAGTGGCAGCTAATGGTCCCTTCAAAGTGGAGTTCCTCCGCCGCAGTTTTGATAATGCGGAATGCCTGGACGCGGGTGATGGGGCGGTTTTTGCCTTCACGGCTTTGAAACAGGTAGTCTTCTTCTGAAACCGAAACCAGAGATCTTCTCAAATATTCCAGGGCTAGCAGGGCTTCCTGATTTAAGGCAATCATATTATGCTTCTCTGTTTTTTGTTCAAGGACTCTCAAGTGTTTGCAAAAACAGATATTCTGAAAATCATAGACATCTTTCCATTTTAATTTTAACAAATCACCAATCCTTAGGGAAGTATTCATGCCAAGAGTTACCATAGTGTAATTGCGTATCTGCTGTCGGTCCAGATAATATTGTTTGAATCGTTGAATATCATTTGTATCTCTGATAGGCTGTGTCTTTTGCATATCCATGCACCTCCGCTTATAGAATTGGAAAAATATTCCATAATTCTATATTACCAGGATTTTACTTGCAATATATGTAATTTTGGATAGGAAACAATGTATACATGTTTTTATGGGATAGGATTCGTGCGGATTGTAATAACGGAACACTGTATAGATAAAGAAGTGAAATATCTTGTAGCCTGTCGTGAGGTATTGGAACTCCGCGGCCAAATATCCATGCAAACATGGGTGATTGTCCCGTTGCCTGCGGAAATAAAAAGAGAACTGCCTCCCGCAGATATTCTGCAAGGGGCAGTTCCAGATCATAAAAGAGAATGCATGTGAAAAAGATGGTTCTAATGAACTGTTCGGTCAATT
>CATLIJ010000091.1 GCA_949948825.1 uncultured Clostridiaceae bacterium | reverse complement strand
ACCTCCTCTCTTTTATGGGGCTTGCGAAAAAATAGTTTTGGGGGCAATTCTATTATCTCGCAAATTACCATAAAATGGGAGGTTTTTTTATAAATTTTTAAAATTATTTTTTAATCGTCAGACCTGTTACATTTTCCGCTACCAGCATTTTGCTGGCAGCTAAAAACCCGGTTCAGGATGAGGACGGTTACTAGCGGGACCGGTATTGTCCGACGATTTAGATGCAGCACAGCCAGATCGGAGGGCATTGCTGTTGAATTGTCGGAATTTTTTGTTCCTGAATACACAAAAAGACGCCTTCCGGCGTCCTTCCCTAACCTCTTGCTTTTTGGATGTGAAGATGTTATCATCCGATTAATCAATCCGGATAGTCCTGATTGACCAGCAGTAGAAAAGAAGTAATTGTCCGCAGCTTAGCGGGCCGGAGGACAATTACTTTTTACGGTTATCTATGTAGGTGAGTGCTGCGAATATTACTAACAGCAAGGTTAAGACTTCCATGGTGTTCATGACCTCATCCCCTTTCTATTTCGGGGCTTTATTTTTTTGTTTTCTTCCCGAACCGCTTTTAGATTTTCTTATCACAAAAAGACGCCATTTCTGGCGCCTTCTCACAACCTTTTACTTTTTGAATACAAAATACCATAGTTGGCTGCAAATTTATCTTACACAATTCCCTGTGCAATCATCGCGTCAACCACCTTCTCAAATCCGGCAATATTTGCTCCTGCCACATAATTCCCAGCCACACCATAGCGTTTTGCCGCATCATCTGCCTTAGCAAAAATATTCACCATAATATCCTTCAGCTTAGCATCAACCTCCTCAAAGGTCCAGGAAAGTCTCTGGCTGTTCTGGCTCATCTCCAGGGCAGATGTCGCCACGCCGCCTGCATTAGCAGCCTTACCTGGCATAAACAGCATACCATTCTCCAGGAAGAAATCCGTAGCCTCTCTGGTAGAAGGCATATTCGCTCCCTCTGCCACAGCAAAGCATCCATTCGCCTTTAATGCCTTGGCGTCCTCCAGATTAAGCTCATTCTGAGTTGCACACGGAAGAGCAATGTCACAGGTCACGGTCCAGATTCCCTTACCTTCTGTGTACACAGCAGATGGAACTGCGTTCACATACTCTTTGATTCTTCCCCGGCGCACTTCTTTGATTTCCTTCACCACATCCAGTTTAATGCCATCCTTATCATAGATGTATCCATTCGAATCACTTAATGCCACTACCTTTGCTCCCAGCTGCTGCGCCTTTTCCGTAGCATAGATGGCTACATTGCCAGAACCAGAGATCACAACTGTCTTCCCAGCCAGCTCCTTGCCGTTCTTTTTCAACATCTCATCCAAAATATACACAAGACCATAGCCAGTAGCCTGAGTTCTTACCAGAGAACCGCCATAATTCAGTCCCTTACCAGTCAGCACACCCTCATATAACCCGGTAAGCCTCTTATATTGCCCATACAAAAAGCCAATCTCACGGGCGCCTACGCCAATATCTCCGGCAGGTACATCCTGGTCCGCCCCAATATATTTGCTAAGCTCTGTCATAAAGCTCTGGCAGAATGCCATCACCTCACGGTCTGATTTCCCTTTTGGATCAAAATTAGAGCCGCCCTTACCACCGCCAATAGGCAATCCGGTCAGAGAATTTTTAAATACCTGCTCAAAGCCCAGGAATTTTAAGATGCCCTGATTTACAGACGGATGAAGTCTTAAGCCGCCTTTATAAGGACCGATTGCACTGTTAAACTGTACCCGATAACCTTTATTAACCTGAACCTGTCCATTGTCATCCACCCACGGCACCCGAAACGAAATGATTCGCTCTGGCTCCACCATTCTCTCCAGAAGCGCCATTTTACGGTACTTTTCCTCATTAGCGTCAATCACCAGCTTTAAAGAGTCCAGAACCTCCTTTACTGCCTGGTGAAACTCTGATTCTCCCGGATTCTGCTCCACAACCTTAGCATAAATCTCATCTACATAAGACATTCCTGTATTCCTCCTTAATTACCATATATAATATCTTAGAAATTATAGCAATTTAGCAAATTAAAGTCAAGAAGTATATGAGCCAAATTTAGCAAAGCAGATTCTATAAACCCATTCAAATTTCTTCCTTTATATAAATTGCCAAACGTCTGAGAAAAAAAATTTGATTTTTATAAATATTTTACAAATATATGATTGTTTTCTTACTCTTTTTATGTTATACTGTTAAAATAATATCGTAACACAGGTATTTCGTTTTATGAACTCATTGATTTGCTTGTATCCAGGGGTATATCAAAAGTAGCAGTTCACATGGGCATCCTCTTGCCCGTCTCCGACGGACAAAAGCTGGGATATTCATCTCATATGGAAACTGGCATGAATTTTCGCTTACAAGCGAGCTTGACGCCCAATATTCATGTCATTCTTCCCGCCGTCTGAACTGTTACTATTAAAAAAGGAGGTTGATGGGGTATGATTAGCAGGCAAATTGACACTTGCCGCCGCAACAGTCCGGTGCCGATATCATTTTTGATTCATACGGCTAGCGCCTTTGATTGTGATATCTACATTCGATGCGATGACAAACGGGTAAATGTGAAAAGCTACGATGAGATGATACGTGATATGTCAGCCCGTGCAAAATCTCTGATCTTTTTCTTTAATGGATCGGACGAGCTGGCTGCACAAGAAAAAATTGAAAGGATCTTTCAAGACTAATGTGTACTGAACAGGAGAAAAGGACGGCCAGAATTTCATCCATGAAATCACTGAAGCCGTCCTTTTTAATACCTCTTTCTTAGTTATCTTCCGCCTGCTTTTCCGATACAGAGAAGACAAAACGCTTTCTTGCCATCTCATCATTGGCCAGATATTCATCATAAGAAGTAATCTTATCAATCAGCTGTCCATTCACAATCTCCATAATCCGATTCGCTGTAGTCTGCACAATCTGGTGATCACGGGAAGAAAAGATCAGCACGCCAGAGAACTTAACCATCCCTGTATTCAATGCTGTAATGGCCTCCATATCCAAATGGTCTGTCGGTTCATCCAGCATAAGCACATTCGCACCAGAAATCATAAGCTTTGATAACATACAGCGGACCTTCTCTCCACCGGAAAGGACTCGTACCTTCTTCACCCCGTCCTCTCCTGCAAACAGCATTCTTCCCAAAAATCCCCGCACATAAGTAGCATCCTTTTCAGGAGAATACTGAGTCAGCCAGTCCACAATTGTATCGTCATTATCAAATTCCGCACTGTTGTCCTTAGGAAAATAAGACTGTGTGGTAGTCAGTCCCCACTTATAAGAGCCCTCATCCGGCTCCATCTCCCCTGCCAGAATCTTAAACAAAGTGGTCTTTGCCTGCTCATTGGGGCCGACTAAAGCCACCTTATCCTCTCTTCCCAAAGTAAATGTCAATCCATCCAGCACCTTTACCCCGTCAATGGTTTTAGAAAGATTCTCAACGCTGAGAACCTCATTTCCAATCTCCCGAAACGGCCGAAAATCAATGTAAGGATACTTTCTGCTGGAAGGCTTAATATCGTCCAGCTCAATCTTCTCCAATGCACGCTTTCTGGAAGTAGCCTGCTTTGATTTGGAGGCATTGGCAGAGAATCGCTGAATAAACTCCTGCAGCTCTTTGATCTTCTCCTCCTTCTTACGATTCGCCTCCTTCATCTGCTTCACCATAAGCTGGCTTGATTCATACCAGAAATCATAGTTGCCTGCATAAAGCTGAATCTTTCCATAATCAATATCCGCAATATTGGTACAGACCTTATTGAGGAAATAACGGTCATGGGAAACCACAATCACCGTATTTTCAAAATTAATCAAAAACTCCTCCAGCCATGCAATCGCATCCAAATCCAAATGGTTGGTAGGCTCGTCCAAAAGAAGAATATCCGGATTGCCAAACAATGCCTGCGCCAGCAACACCTTCACCTTCAAAGCGCCAGTCAGCTCATTCATAGGAGTATAGTGAAACTCCGTATCCACACCCAGTCCGTTCAGCAGATTTGCCGCATCTGACTCCGCCTCCCAGCCATTCATCTCCGCAAACTCCGCCTCCAGGTCCGCAGCCTTGATTCCATCCTCATCCGTAAAATCCTCTTTCATATAAATGGCATCTTTTTCCTTCATAACCTGATACAAACGGGGATTTCCCATAATTACTGTATCCAGCACCTGAAACTCATCATATTTAAAATGGTCCTGCTGCAGGAAGGACAGCCTTTGTCCCTGGGAAATCACCACATCCCCATTGGTTGGCTCCAGCTGTCCGGACAAAATCTTCAGAAATGTAGATTTGCCAGCGCCGTTAGCCCCAATCAGGCCATAACAATTCCCCTCGGTGAATTTAATATTCACATCTTCAAACAAGGCTTTCTTACCTACTCTCAATGTGACATTGTTCGCACTAATCATATTTAAACCTCTGTTTTCCTATATTTTCATGTCTTCAATCCCTCATTCTATTATACATAAAACCACTGTTTTTTCAAGGGAAAGTTCCTTACAGCAGGCTTCTTCGAAGCTCTGCCCCATCCTTTGCACTTAAATAAGCAGGCGCAATATCAAGCACAGACTTACATCCTTTATGGCCTTCCTGATTCAGCCGGTATGCTGCCCTTGCATAAGCCACTAAAACCGAAGAGGTAAACTCAGGATTGGAATCCAGCTTTAAAGAGTATTCAATGATATGGCTGTTCTCTGTGTTCCAGCCGGTTTTTCCGCTCCGGATTACAAAGCCGCCATGAGGAATCCCTCCATGCTCACGCAAAAGCTCCTCCTCGCTGATAAAATGTACCGTAGTGTCATAATCCGCAAAATAATTGGGCATATGGACAATCTCTTCCTCAATTCTCTTTAAATCAGCTCCCGGCTCTGCCACTACATAACATTCCCTTGTATGCTTCTGCCTTGTACTCAGCTCCGGATTTGCCCCGCTGCGCACAGCCTCCAAAGCGCTGCTGACAGGAATTGTGTATTGTCTGGCATCCTTTACCCCTGCAATCCGGCGAATCGCATCTGAATGCCCCTGACTCACACCCTTTCCCCAAAAAGTATAATCCTTACCCTCCGGCAGAATCACATTGGCATAAAGCCGGTTCAGAGAAAACATCCCCGGGTCCCAGCCCACAGAAATAATTCCCACATGGCCGCTCTCTCTGGCACTCTGATCCACTGCATCAAAATGTTCAGGAATCCTGGCATGAGTGTCAAAGCTGTCCACCACATTAAAATATTTCGCCATTTCCGGCGTCTGAACCGGCAAATCCGTCGCGCTGCCGCCGCACAAAATCATCACATCAATTTCGCCCTTCATTCCAGGCGCCTCTGCCACAGAGCATACCTTCACACCCTCTGTTAAAATCTTCAGCTCCGCCGGATTTCTTCTTGTAAACACTGCAGTTAACTCCAAATCCGGATTTTGCCGGATCGCACATTCCACTCCTTTTCCCATATTTCCATATCCCAAAATTCCAACTCTGATTCCCATACAGCATCATCCTCCTTAATCTTTCATCTCATTAGATTTCCAATAATTTTCAATAATCCTTAATATCCATTCCATGTATTCTTCAAAAGCTTCTCGTATTTCCTCCAGCTTACATACTGTCCTCCCATACTCTCCAGATGTTCTGTATGAAACTGACAGTCAATAAAGCAAAAACCAGCCTCTGCCAGCATTTTTGCAAAAACTATCAAAGCAGTTTTAGAACCATTTTCCTTTTCCGAAAACATACTTTCCCCAAAAAAACATTTCCCAATCAAAACCCCATACAACCCTCCCGCCAATTCCTCATCCTCATATGCCTCCACGCTGACTGCAAACCCTCTCTTATGAAGAGCAAAATAAGCTTCCTCCATCTCATCCCCAATCCACGTCCCCTCCTCCTCCCGCTTCACCCGGCATCGATGCATTGTGTCCTGAAAATCCCGGTTTAAAAGAATATGAATCTTATGCTTTTTCATATATTTCTTCATGGAATGAGACACGTGTATCTTATCTGGAAAAATCAGAAAGCGCTTATGAGGACACCACCACATAATCTCCTCGCCAGGATTATACCAGGGAAAAATACCATTCGTATACGCCATCAAAAGCCGCTCAGGACGCAAATCTCCGCCCACAGCTAAAAGTCCGTCCTCCTCTGCTAAACATGGATCAGGAAAGCTTATATCCTTCTTTGACAGGCGAAACACAGGCATAGCTATCCTCTCTCCTTCCAATTTTCCATCAAAAATTCCGTAATTGCAGCCCCTTTAGGAGGACAGCCTTCCAGGCTTCTATGAAAACAGGAGGTGCATCTTCCTATCCCAATTTCACCCTCCTGCCCCTGATATCCTTGTCCCACTGCAACCGGCGGAAGTTTTTTCTTCAGCATGCCCGCATCATTCAGTCGATTCAATGCATAAATCAATGAACCATAACAAGCACTGCAGGCATCCTTAGGGGCTGTAAATTGTGCCAGACTCTCCACTCTCCGGGACATGCGAAACTCTCCCTCTGCTTCTGTAGGCGCATTAAGATAAATATAATTAGCCCCCGAAATATCTGCACTGCCCACTCCCAAACGCTCTGCCAATGGAATATAAGGCACATCCTTCACAGAATATCCCATACAATCACACACAAATGCATCACATAAAACCGGATCTTTAAATCCAAGAACCCGGTTCATCACCACCGGATTCCCCCCTTCCTCAAAATCCAAATCTCCACAAATATTATCCACTAAAATAAAATCATTTCGTGCAATGGTATTCAAATGAGCAATAGGCTTATGCAATCCTAATGTATGAAAACGGCGCTTTTCCGAATTCGGAATTACTCCCTTATTATTTTTCAAAGCACAAGTAACTATCGTCTGGCAATGCCCCTTCAGCACCGGCATATTAATCATATAATCTACTGCTGCCGCCTGATCACACAAACGAATCTTCATTCCAGCCGCCTGATACTCTGTTGAAGAATCTTTTTGAAGATCCACAAAAGGTACATGATACTGTTTGCACACCTTATCATATCCAGCCGTCCGAAAAGCATATTCTGTCTGATCCCCTACCCATGACCCCTCCATAATGGTAATATCATGAAACCCTTTTTCCTGCAAATACTCTATAACTCCAGCCAGCAGCTCACTGTGAGTAGTAGCTCCGCCAGATGGCTCCCTTGCTGTAACCAGATTTGGTTTTAATGCAATCCTTTTATTTCTGTCCCCTATATCCTCTGCCACATCCGCCTGTTCCAACACACGCTTTGCCATATTTTTATAATCAGTTCCGTAAATGAGAATTATATCCTTTTTATTCATCTTACCTTCCCTTCGTAAATATATTACAATAAAAAATACCAGTTCTGTCAAAAAATTCCTTGAGTCCATTAACATGGTTATTCTATCATAATCTATTGGATGTTTCACTATATATTTGGAAATTTCTCATATTTCTTACGAAAAAGTAATAAAATATTGAATGATTTTTTCTTGATTTTACGATATTATAATATTGTCTGTTCCTGTTTTTAAGCAGAATTTCTATTTAGGAGGTTTAACATTATGAAAAAGAAGCTTTCTCTTTTTTCACTTGCCCTTACCACCGGGCTTCTGGCTGCATTGCTCACAACAAATGTCTTTGCTGACCAGATTACAGAAGAAAAGGCCAAATCTATCGCCTTAGATCATGCTGGCGTAAAATCTGATGATGTATCTTATATCTATTCTGAATTAGATTATGAAAAAGGCCAGCAGATTTATAATGTAGAATTTATGACAAAAGCCTATGATGAATACGACTATGAGATTTTAACTGAAAACGGAACCATTTTGGCCGCAGATTACGAAAAGAAATCCCGCCCTTTAAATGGCAATAATAGCGGCAAAGAAATCACCATGGATCAAGCCAAAGAAACTGCAATAAAAGACGCTGGCCTTCAACCAGAGCAGGTATCTTTTCTGAAAGAAAAGACAGATTGGGATGATGGCATAAAAATTTATGAAATTGAGTTCTACACAGACACTTACCAGAAATATGACTATGACCTGGATGCAAAAACCGGAGAAATCCTTGCCTGGGATTTTGATGCAGACAGTGCATATGCCCGTCAGGATGCTGTCTTAAAAAACACACAAAAAGCCCCCAACACCTCTGAAAATAAAAAACAGAAGGAGTCCGCCAGCACCCCGCTTACTTTGGAGGAGGCCAAAGCTGCAGCACTGAAAAAAGCAAACCTGAATGACAATCAAGTTACCTGGGGACCTGTTTATAAGGAACATGATGATGGACGTCTTATTTTCAAAGGCGAATTTTACTACAATACACTGGAATATGAATTTGAGATGGATGTGGCTACCGGTCGAATCGTTGATTGGGATGTAGAAAGTATTTATGATTAATATTTAAGTTCAGACCTGTAAAAAATTCCAGAAGCCTTGATTTTACAAGGTTTCTGGAACTCTCAATGAGAGGCGACAACCAGATTTGAACTGGTGATCAGGGTGTTGCAGACCCATGCCTTACCGCTTGGCTATGTCGCCATATTTACTTTATAGTGACCCCAACGAGATTCGAACTCGTGTTACCGCCGTGAAAGGGCGATGTCTTAACCGCTTGACCATGGGGCCGGGGCCGCACAATATATTATATGCGAAAAACTCCCCGAGTAGGACTTGAACCTACGACAGCGCGGTTAACAGCCGCGTGCTCTACCGACTGAGCTATCGAGGAATGTTTAAAACAGAAGGCACACATACCCTCAAAACCACATATTGAACTCATCCGAATCTCTCTCGCAGCTTTACCTGCTTCCCTCCGACCTTTTCAGGTTAAGCCCTCGACCTATTAGTAACAGTCAGCTCCACACATTACTGTGCTTCCACCTCTGCCCTATCTACCTCGTCGTCTTCAAGGGGTC
>CATLIJ010000090.1 GCA_949948825.1 uncultured Clostridiaceae bacterium | reverse complement strand
GCCGGAGGGGGAGCAGATTGAACACAAGATGCTTTCCAATGCCATTGAGAAGGCTCAGATGAAGATTGAGAACAATAACTACGGAATCCGGGAAAACCTTCTCAAGTATGATGAGGTGAACAACGAACAGCGGGAGATTATCTACGCAGAGCGGCGGAAGGTGCTGGATGGGGACAATATGCGGGATGTGGTCTTAAAGATGGTCACAGATATTGTGGAAAATGCTGTAGATATGTCCATTTCAGATGAACAGAATCCGGAAGACTGGGATTTGAGTGAATTAAATTCCCTGTTGATTCCCATTATTCCCTTAAGGCAGATTACCCAGGAGAATTATCCGGCTGCAAAGAAAAATGAATTGAAGCATCAGTTGAAGGAAGAAGCGATTAAGCTTTATGAGGCCAAGGAAGCAGAATTTGCCGAGGCAGAACAGATTCGGGAAATTGAGCGGGTGATTCTTCTCAAGGTGATTGACAATAAGTGGATGAGCCATATTGACGATATGGATCAGCTTCGCCAGGGAATCGGGCTGCAGGCATATGGCCAGCGGGACCCAGTGGTGGAGTATAAGATGAATGCCTTTGAGATGTTTGAGGCTATGACCGCAGCCATTACAGAGGAGACGGTCCGTTTCCTCTTCCATATCCGGGTGGAACAGAAGGTGGAGCGGGAGCCGGCAGCCAAAGTGACAGGAACCAACCGGGATACAGGAGCAGCGCCTGCACCAAAGCGCAGGGAGATCCGAAAGATTTACCCCAATGATCCCTGTCCATGCGGTAGCGGAAAGAAGTTTAAACAGTGCTGCGCACGGAAGCTTTTGCAGGGTTAAGTGAATGTTCATGGCATGAGTCAGAATGGCACAGGATGCCAGAATAGATAAAATTTTATGAAAGAAGGTGACACAGTGGTAGAGTTAGATCAGTTTAAGTACACATTATCTACGTTTCAAAAACCATTAGTGGAAGTGAGGGATTCACTTTGACCTGGATCACAAGGTCAGAAGAATTGATGAGTTAGACAAATCCATGGAGGAGCCGGGATTTTGGGACAATGCGGAGAAATCTGCAAAGCTGGTGCAGGAGGCCAAGAATCTGAAGGATACTGTGGAGCTGTACCGGGGTCTGGAACAGGAGTATGAAGATATCCAGGTGATGATCGAGATGGGGTACGAGGAAAATGACGAATCCCTGATTCCTGAGATTGATGAGATGCTCCACGAATTTGAAGAAAAGCTGGAAAAGCTGCGCATGGGGACCTTGCTGTCCGGTGAATACGACAAATGCAATGCCATTCTGCGGCTGAATGCAGGAGCCGGAGGCACAGAATCCTGTGACTGGTGCAGCATGCTTTACCGGATGTACTGCCGGTGGGCTGACAAGATGGGATACAAGACAGAGGTCCTGGATTTTCTGGATGGGGATGAGGCTGGCATTAAGTCTGTTACCATCCAGATCAATGGGGAGAACGCATTTGGCTATCTGAAATCAGAGCGGGGAGTACACCGTCTGGTACGGATTTCTCCTTTTAATGCAGCTGGTAAGCGCCAGACCTCTTTTGTGTCCTGTGACGTAATGCCGGATATTGAGGAGGATCTGGATGTGGACATTAATCCGGAGGATCTTCGTGTGGACACATACCGTTCCAGCGGCGCTGGTGGTCAGCACATTAATAAGACTTCCTCAGCAGTACGGATTACCCATATTCCCACTGGAATTGTGGTGCAGTGCCAGAATGAGCGTTCTCAGTTCCAGAATAAGGATAAGGCCATGCAGATGCTGAAGGCAAAACTGTATATGTTAAAGCAGCAGGAAAATGCAGAGAAGCTTTCCGATATCCGGGGAGATGTGAAGGAGATTGGATGGGGCAACCAGATTCGTTCCTATGTGCTGCAGCCTTATACTATGGTGAAGGATCTGCGGACCGGCGAGGAGACTGGCAATGTGTCCAATGTGTTAGACGGCGGACTGGATGCTTTTATCAGCGCTTATTTAAAATGGTTAAGCCTTGGCTGTCCGGACCGGAAGGCTGCGGCAGAGGATTAATGAAAAACATCGGATCCATATGGTCCGATGTTTTTTATGGAGATTTCTTTATAAGAGCTTGCACTCTCCCTGTTTTTATGATATTATCTCCCTGGTAAATACAAATGTATATGAGGTGCGTACAGTGACGCACATGAGGATTTCATATGACGGAGGAAAAGACCAAATATTTTGTGGTAAAACAGAGGGCTGTGCCGGAAGTGCTTTTAAAAGTTGTGGAGGCCAAAAAGCTTCTGGAATCTGAGCAGGTGATGACTGTGCAGGAAGCAGCTGAGCGGGTGGGAATCAGCCGCAGCTCTTTTTACAAATACAAAGATGACATTCTGCCTTTTTATGACAATACAAAAGGAAAGACCGTGACCTTTGTAATGCAGATGGATGACTGCCAGGGCCTTTTATCAGATCTGTTGCATATTGTGGCAGTTTACCGGGCCAACATACTGACTATTTATCAGAGCATTCCGGTCAACGGCGTGGCCACACTGACCTTGTCTGTGGAGGTTAGGGCCAATACAGGCAATGTCTCCCGGATGGTGGAGGAGATGGAGGAACAGCAGGGGGTTCACTATGTGAAAATCCTGGCCAGAGAATAAGGAGCCAGAGGACAAATGTACAATCCCCTGGGAAAAGAGGAGAGAGATTATGATGTATGCAGCAATTATGGGATATGGCACCATTGGTTCCGGTGTGGCGGAGATTCTGACAGAGTGTAAAGACAAAATTACCCGCAGCGCAGGGCAGGAGATCTGCTTAAAGTATGTGCTGGATTTGCGGGAGTTTCCGGACAGTCCGGTAGCGGATCGGATCATTCATGATTTTCAGGTGATTGAATCAGACCCTCAGATTCGACTGGTGGTGGAGACAATGGGCGGGCTGAATCCGGCCTGTTCTTTTGTAAAGGCATGTTTAAAGGCAGGCAAGCATGTGATCACTTCCAACAAAGCATTGGTGGAAGCCCATGGAACCGAGCTGATGGAGATTGCAAGAGAGAATAAGGTGAATTTTCTCTTTGAAGCCAGTGTGGGAGGGGGCATTCCCATTATCCGGACTCTGTACCGCTGTCTCATGGGAGAGGAGATTCAGGAGATTACAGGAATTTTAAATGGAACCACCAACTTTATTCTCACAAAGATGGATCAGGAGGGAGCTGCTTTTGAGAAGGCCCTCAAAGAGGCACAGGAGCTGGGATATGCAGAGCAGGACCCCAGCGCAGATGTGGAGGGGCATGATACCTGCCGGAAGATTGCAATTCTGACAGCCATGGCAACAGGGCGGGAGGTGCATTATGAACAGATTCATACAGAGGGAATAACACGGATTACAGATGTGGACTTTCAATATGCCCGGAAGATGGGAATGTCAATTAAGCTTTTGGGAACTGCCAGAATCAGCGGGGACAAAGCCCTTGCCATGGTAGCTCCGGTGATGATTGGCAGCGAGAATCCGCTTTATGGGGTGCGTGGGGTTTATAACGGGATTTTGGTAAAAAGCCAGATGCTTGGAGAAACCATGTATTATGGCAGCGGAGCCGGAAAGCTTCCTACTGCAAGCGCAGTTGTTGCAGACCTGATTGAGGCGGTCCAACAGGACAAAGAGCCGGTTTCTGCTGGTTGGAGAAATGAGCAGCAGCTTATGGAAGAATCCGGAAAATTCCGATACAGGTATTTTGTACGGATTGAGGGAGCAGCTGCACAAAAGAAAGAACAAATCCAGAAAGCTTTTGGTGATGCAGAAACGATTGTCCTGGAAGGGACAGATGAGTTTGCCCTTCTCACAGGAGAATTTTTTGAGGAAGAGTTTGTAAAGCGGGCCATTGGGTTTGATACGGAATCTCAGAAGGCAGGAGAGGACGGAATCCGTCAGATGATCCGCGTACAGGTGCAGTGAGGAGAGACATGCTGAGAGGCAGATGTTTTTGGAGAGAGGCAGGGCTTTTGACAGAGCAGCTATTTGAGTGGCTGCTTTCCATGCCCTGTCCTTTTCGTGTGATTACAGGCCTCTACTGTCCTGGATGCGGGGGAACCAGGGCTGTGAAGCTTTTTCTTCAGGGTCACTGGCTGATGAGCTTTCGTTTTCATCCTCTTGTGCTGTATGGGGTTCTGGCTGTCGGGGCAGAGGCATTGCTTTTTTTGACCGCTCTGGTAAAGGGAAAGCAAAAAAAGTATTCAGGATATGGGAAGGAGATGGCATACGGGGCGGTGGCAGTGGTGGCAGTGAATTTTCTGGTAAAAAATATTCTGCTTATTGGATGGGGAATTGATTTGCTGAAGGATTTTTAACAGACACAGGTAGGGGAGTCCGGAGACAGCCTTGATTTTGGCGGTGCTGTGCGCCTGTGACGCATGTTCAGCACCAGCCGAAGGGGATTGTTTTAAAGAGGTTATTTTACTTGAAAGGCATCCATCATTTCCTGATACTGGCGCAGGATCTCCCGCTGCATAGCCACATAGTCCGGGTTGTCCAGCATTCGTATGGTGAATACATAAAAGCCTAATACCAGGAAGCTGCATAAAATACCCCATATTCCCATAACGGTTCCTGCGATGGCAGGCCCGGTCATGGCGCGTCCATTCCTGGAGATATATGCAACAATCAGGGCTGTGGCGCCTAACAGAAGCTGCATGGGGGGCGAGATACAGGCAAACAGGGCGAAGATACCCACAATCATGCTGAATATGGCAAAGGTGTTGGATTTCCTGTCTGGTGATTGTATATGATTTTGTTCCATGAATATTCCTCCGAAGGTATAATAGTATTTATGATACCACGAAATGTATTGGTCCGCAAGCAGAAAAGTCTTGACAGCTTCTCTGTAAATTATTTATAATATTTACTATGAAAGTGTTGGCCTACAGGTCGGATTGTGAATACTGGCGGGGACTGCGGGGCGCTGAGTGCCAATAGCACTCGTTTAGCGTCGGCCGAAGCGGAGCGTAGACCGCCAAAAGGCGCGGAGCAATCGGCTATTATAGGGTGGTTGGCGCAGCATCAAAGGCCGCATGGAAGTTTAATAGGAACAGGGGCTGATATGCAGGAAGGAGGGACATTATGACAGATAGTCAGAAGCTTGACTTGCTTTTAAGCGACATGCAGGGCATGAAGAGCGATATGCAGGGTATGAAAAGTGATATGCAAGGCATGAAAAGTGACATGCAGGGCATAAAAAGTGATATGCAAGGCATGAAAAGTGACATGCAGGGCATGAAAAGCGACATGCAAGGTATGAAAAGTGAAATGCAGGGCATGAAGGATGAAATTCAGAAGCTGGATCAAAAGCTGACACAGGTGAAAGTACATATTGAGAATGGTACAGACCGGAATATTCAGCTGGTGGCGGAGAACTTTGTTGAGCTTACAAAGAAGCTGAATCAGGCGATTCCTGTAGCAGACAAAAATCTGGCCTATGAGGTGAAGGTGAATTATTTGATTGAACGGGTCCATGAGCTGGAAGAAGAGATGAAAAAACTGAAGATACAGATTGCATGACAGGAGGAGCAGCGCTTCTCCTGTTTTTATATACATGAGAAGGGGCATCTTCTTGCCCGTCTTTGACGGACAAAAGCCGGGGCGTGCGCCCGACGGGGAAAAAATCAGTGCGTACTTGCATAACCTTGCAATATGAATTATAATGGACAAACGGAAACCAAGGAAGGTGAGGAAAGTAAACATATGGATATTATCAAGGTGCTTCAGGAGGAATTGCAGATCCGTTATCAGCAGGCAGAGGCTGCCGTGAAGCTGATTGATGAGGGAAACACAATCCCTTTTATTGCCCGATACCGCAAGGAAGCTACCGGCGCGTTAAATGATGAAGTGCTTCGTAATCTGGATGAGCGTCTGAAATATTTGCGGAATCTGGAGGAAAAGAAGGAGCAGGTGATTTCCTCTATCCGGGAACAGGAAAAGCTGACTCCGGAATTGGAAGCTCAGATCCGTGCCGCCATGACTCAGGTGGCAGTGGATGACTTGTACCGTCCCTACCGTCCCAAGCGCCGGACCAGAGCCATGATTGCCAGGGAGAAGGGTCTGGAGCCATTAGCGGACCAGATTGCCTTGCAGATGACAAAAGAACCAGTGGAGATACTGGCAAGGGCATATGTGTCAGAGGAAAAGGGAGTGGCAGATGAGAAAGAGGCCATTGGAGGAGCAATGGATATTTTGGCAGAGCGGATCTCAGACAATGCCCAGTACCGTACCTGGATTCGGAGAGTTACCATGGAGCAGGGTCTTATTTCTTCCGCTGCAAAAAAAGAGGGAGAGGAATCGGTCTATGAGATGTACTACCAATATACAGAAGCCATCAAAAGATGTGCAGGCCATCGGATTCTGGCGCTTAACCGGGGAGAGAAGGAGAAGATTCTCTCTGTAAAAGTGGAAGCGCCGGAGGAGAATATTCTGCGCTATCTGGAAAAGCAGACCATTACCCGGAATAACCCCTATACAACTCCGGTTTTAAAGGAGGTGGCTGCAGACAGCTACAGCCGTCTGATCGGACCATCCATAGAGCGGGAGATCCGCAACGAGCTCACGGAAAAAGCGGAGGCAGGGGCTATTAAGGTATTTGGAAAGAACTTGGAGCAGGTTTTGATGCAGCCTCCGATTGCAGGAAGAGTGGTGCTTGGATGGGACCCGGCATTCCGGACCGGCTGTAAGCTGGCTGTGGTGGATGAAACCGGAAAGGTTCTGGATACAACCGTGATCTTTCCCACAGCTCCTCAGAACAAAGTGAAGGAATCCAAAGAAACATTAAAGAAATTAATTCAAAAGTATCATGTTTCTCTTATATCCGTAGGCAATGGCACAGCGTCCAGGGAATCAGAGATGGTGATTGTGGAGCTTTTAAAAGAGCTTTCCCAACCAGTTCAGTATGTGATTGTCAATGAGGCAGGAGCTTCTGTCTATTCGGCAAGCAAGCTGGCAACAGAGGAATTTCCTAACTTTGATGTGGGACAGAGAAGCGCTGCGTCCATCGCCCGCCGCCTTCAGGACCCCCTGGCAGAACTGGTAAAGATTGATCCAAAGGCCATTGGTGTGGGGCAATATCAGCATGATATGAATGAAAAAAATATTAACGAAGCCCTGCAGGCAGTAGTGGAAGACTGTGTAAATAAGGTGGGAGTGGATCTGAATACAGCATCAGCCTCCTTGTTAGAATATATTTCGGGAATTACAAAAGTGATTGCCAGAAATATTGTGGCTTACCGGGAGGAAAATGGAGCATTTACCAACCGGAAACAGCTGCTTAAGGTGGCAAAGCTGGGTCCAAAGGCTTACGAGCAGTGCGCTGGGTTTATGCGCATTTCCGGAGGAACCAATCCCTTTGACTGCACATCCGTACATCCGGAGAGTTATGAGGCAGCAGAGGCGCTTCTGAAAAAGCTGGGCTTTTGTCCGGAGGATATAACAAAGGGCAGCTTAAAGGAGCTGGGAAAGAAGATTCACGATTATAAGAAAATGGCCGCGGAGCTGAATGTGGGAGATATCACGCTGCAGGATATTGTAAAGGAGCTGGAAAAGCCTGCCAGAGACCCCCGGGAGGAGATGCCAAAGCCAATCTTAAGGACTGATGTGCTGGAGATGAAGGATTTGGCTCCAGGAATGATTCTGAAGGGAACTGTGCGGAATGTCATTGATTTTGGGGCATTTGTGGATATTGGCGTACATCAGGACGGGCTGGTGCATATCTCACAGATGTCAGACAAGTTTATCAAGCATCCCATGGAAGCTGTGAGTGTGGGAGATATTGTAGAAGTGAAGGTGCTTCAGGTAGATGTGGCAAAGAAAAGAATTTCTTTGACAATGAAGCTGTGATGGACAATCGGGAAAGGAACCGGAGATGAATGAGGAAATGAAGTTTGAGGTGAGGCTGACAGCAAAGGAGCTGTGGCTGTTTTCCATGTATCATGCCAACGGCGGGATTATGGGACTGTTCAATCTGCTTTTTACAGCGGCGGCGCTGTTTTTGCTGGTGTTTCGCTGGGGAGAGCTGACTGTGGCCTACCGGTTTTTGATGTTTGGATGCGTATTGATTTTTACTGTGCTTCAGCCATTGCTTTTGTATGGAAAGGTGCGCAAACAGGCCAAAAGTCCTGCTATGCAGCAGCCAATGCATCTGACCTTTCATAAAGAAGGGCTTAAGGTGGAGCAGGGGGAACAGGAGGCAGACTTTACCTGGGATCAGATGGGACGGATGGATAAAAAGCCATCGATTACCGTATTGTATATGGATCGGGTCCATGCTTATCTGCTGCCCAAAAAGGTGCTGGGCGATCAGGAGGAGAAATTCTTTTCCATGGCAAAAGAACATCTGCCCAAAGAGCGGCGGAAAGGGTTTTAATGCGGCTCTGATCTTTGGATATAAAGAGTTGGAAGAAACTGTTTTTTGAATTTCCAGAAAAAGGGAGAAAGAATATGGAATCCGGACAGAAGAATGTCGTAATGAAGGAAAATGCTTCATGGGAGGATACCTACAGCCTTGGATTTGAGATGGGACAGCAGGCAAAACCAGGAGAAATTTATTGTCTGGATGGGGATTTAGGTGTGGGAAAGACCGTGTTTGCCCAGGGGTTTGCAGCTGGTTTGGGCATTGCTGGTACAGTGAACAGCCCTACCTTTACGATTGTTCAGCCTTATGAGGAGGGGCGCCTGCCCTTGTATCATTTTGACGTATACCGGATTGGGGATGTGGAGGAGATGGAGGAGATTGGATATGAGGACTATTTCTATGGGGACGGTGTGTGCCTGATTGAGTGGTCCCGGCTGATTGAGGAGATTCTGCCTCATAAGGTGATTCGGGTTTTGATTGAGAAGGAACCATCCAGAGGATTTGATTACCGAAGGATTACGGTGACAGAGGATTGAGGAAAAATCGATGAAAATATTAGGAATTGAAAGCTCATCCATGGCAGCGTCAGCAGCCCTGGTGACAGATGACATTACATCAGCAGAGTATACGGTGAATTTTA
>CATLIJ010000089.1 GCA_949948825.1 uncultured Clostridiaceae bacterium | reverse complement strand
CCGCATGGACCGGACCAGCATGTTCTCTGGTCTGGAGGCACGTGTTCCCTTTGCGGACCACCGAATCCTGGAATATGTGTGGAATGTACCCTGGGATATGAAGGCAAAGGACGGAATGGCAAAAGCCCTTTTGCGGGAATGCGGCAAAGATTACCTTCCCAATGAGATCCGCTGCCGCCGCAAATCCCCCTACCCCAAAACCTATGACACTGCCTATGAGTCCCTGTTGGCAAAACGGATTCAGGAAGAAATCCTGGAAGACTCCTCCTCCCCTGTTCTGGCCTTTTTAGACCGGGATAAAGTGACAAAGTTTCTCACTGCTCCCTCTGACTACGGCAAGCCCTGGTATGGCCAGCTGATGGCTGGACCTCAGATGATGGCCTATCTGTGGCAGATTCATTATTGGATGAAAAAATATCATGTTGCTGTTGCCTGACAGCATCCGGAAACTCTTCATGGCGCAGGCAGGCGGATACTCCTCTCCCCGGGAAACATCCGGTGTGTGTTTTGGCAACAAAATTTCCCGCTATCCCTTTATTTTTCCTGCTTTACGTCGATATATTCGATAAGTGGTATTCCCATTTTTATATCCGTGGGCCAAATGATTTGCCAACACAGTTTCCATATTTCCATAAAAGATATTGAATCATTTGGCAAATAAATATGCCCGCGAGTATAACACAAAAAGGAAAAGGAGGATTTTTCTATGCAGGTCAATAATCAAGACTTTGCTGTCCGGCAGTATGCACAGGCTACCCAGTCTGTAAAGACCACTGCCGCTAACAGCGCCAATGCAGAAGCTACTCAGGCTGCTCCTGAAGCTTCCGCCGCAAAACCGGATGTAGACCGGGTTGAGCTTAGCAAAGACACAGACATCACCAAGATGAGTGAATCTGACCGCGCAAAGCTGGTAGACAGCTTAAAGGCTGATCTGGACAATCAGATGTCCCGTTTCACCAACATGATGGTGCAGACCTTCCAGAAGCAGGGTATTTCCGCTGCATCTCTTCAGGGAGACAATTTCTGGAAGTTCATGGCCAGCGGCAACTACACTGTAGATGCCAAGACCAAAGCTGAGGCTGAGGAAGCCATCTCTGAGGATGGTTTCTGGGGAGTAAAGCAGACCTCACAGAGAATTTTTGATTTTGCCAAGGCAGTTGCCGGAGATGATGTTGACACCATGAAGAAAATGCAGGCTGCTGTAGAAAAAGGCTTTGATCAGGCAGGCGCAGCATGGGGCGGAGACCTTCCCTCCATTTGCGGCGACACCCATGAAGCTGTTGGCAAACTGTTTGATGAGTATTATGCCAGCCGTTAGTTAAGCTGGCGGCAGGAATAAGGCCATTGGCCTTATTCCTGCTTTTTTACGGCTGATATGTTTTACCAAAAAAGAGGAGGAGAATGATTATGTTTACCAAAAGACCCCGGCGGCATGGACTTGTACTTGGTCTGGCTGCCCTTCTGGCTGCCACTCTCTTACAGGGCTGCGGCGGCGGAAGCCCCAAGACACCGGAAGAATACCTTTCATCCATGAAGGAATTTTCCACTCCGGATAAGACTGCATCCATTTATTTGAGCCAGGACTGGAATGAAGAGGACCTTCAGATGGAATGCTGGCTGGGCGCTGGCAGTAAAAAGGGAGACAAAGCTGCCATACTGATGCAGTTCCCCAAATCAGGAGCCAATGCTCTGGCTGACTCTATGGAATCGGTTCGGGAGCTGGTGGAGTCCAGTTATGGTGTCTCTGAGCTGACGGACGCAGAAGCGCCGTCCATTCCGGATATGACAGGAGTGACTGCCTTTACCTGCAAGATGACTGCTGACGGCGTCACCGGGGGAGCTTATCTGGTATATGGAGAAACAGATTATGCTTACTATGCTTTAAGCTATGTTGCGGACAAGCTGAAGGATGGAGATATTGCTTCCTTCAAAGCCTCCTGCTCCAAGTTCCTTGAGAACGCCCCGGAAGTTGAGAACAACTTCTCTGCGGAGATGAGCGACACCATCCGCTGGTTTAATGCCTCCTACGCCATTCTGACGGATTTGAACAACTGGGATTACAACCTTTTTGGCGGTCTTCCTGCTAATGATGAATCCAAGGCAACGGTTCAGCAGCTCCTTCCGGAGTGGTGGGATGTAACAGACCGGGCCAGCGCGGATGAAACCCTGGACTGGATTTTAACAGAAGGCCACCGGGTAGGCTTTGCCGAGAACATGCAGACTCTGGAGGGTGCAGGCGTAACCCCTGACACATCTGTAGATGACATCATTTCCCTTTTGGAAAATGAATATGGCTTTGATACAGAGGAGGCTACCTCCTTTGCAAATGCTTATCCCATCTATGCAGAACATGGTGAGAATGCCATTGCCGGCTGGGACTACTGCCGTGCCATGAACCTGTTGGGGTACTATTATATTGCAGGCTATTACACCGAGCAGGAGGCGCTTGACAAATCTCTGGAAGTTGCACAGACCATGCAGCCCCTGTTCGAGTCCTGGGACAGCCTGATTGACAGCTATCTGTGGGGTTACGAGTACTGGGCCGGCGGCGACAGCGAAGAGCGTCGGGCTGTGTACAATGACATAAAGTCCAGAAGCGACAATCCTTATCAGGTTGACTTTAAAGCAGCTTTGGAGAAAACCTGGTAAAAACAAGCAGAATAAAATCAGGGCGGCAAAGATTGCCGCCCTTTTTCTGTCCTCTTACCCGATTGCTCCCCGGTCCATCAATCCTGCAATTTCCTCTGCAAAATAAGTAATATACACAGAAGCTCCTGCCCGAAAAGCTCCCACTGCCATCTCTGCAATCATCCGCTCTTCCTCCACATATCCAAGCTTTGCTCCTGCCTTCACCATGGCATACTCACCACTGACACTGTACGCAGCCACCGGAAGCTCAACCATATCTGCCACCTCACGGATAATATCCTGATAAGCAAGGGCTGGCTTTACAATCAGAAGATCTGCCCCCTCCTCCACATCCATCAGCGCCTCTTTCATTCCCTCTTTCCGGTTATGAAAATCCATCTGATAGGATTTCCGGTCTCCAAAAGAAGGCGCGGAGCCTGCTGCATCCCGAAACGGTCCGTAAAAGCCAGATGCATATTTTACTGCATAGGACATAATTGGCACACCCGTAAATCCGTGACTGTCCAGTTCATTCCGGATTGCCAGAACCCGCCCGTCCATCATATCAGACGGGGCCACCATATCTGCTCCAGCCTGTACATGGGAAAGGGCAGTTTGCGCCAGAAGCTTTAGGGTAGGATCATTGTCCACCTCCCTGCCCCTTAATACACCGCAATGTCCATGGGAGGTATACTCACACATGCACACATCTGTAATCAGGTACAGCTCCTCCCCAAACTGCCGACGTGCCTCCTGAAGAGCCTTCTGCACAATGCCATTCTTTGCATAAGCCCCGCTTCCCACCTCATCCTTCTGGTCCGGAATGCCAAAGAACATCACCTTGTCCACCCCGGCCTTTTTCAGCTGCTCCAGCTTACCGCACATTCGGTCAACCGTGTAACGGTACTGTCCCGGCATTGTGGGAATCTCTTCGCAGATTCCTTCTCCCTCCCGCACAAAAATGGGATAAATCAGGGAAGACTGATCTACTCTGGTCTCCCGGACCATTTTCCGCAAAATCGGATTTCCCCTTAACCGCCTTGGTCTTTGAATCATCATTCCTCTCCTCCATATCTGATTTTATGCTCAAAACCCTTGGTTCAGCCGCGGGCAAACTGCTTCAGCCAGGACTGCAGCCTCCCGGTAATCTCACTTGCCAGCCTGTGATCTCTTCCAGAGGCTGTTACCCCTGCCACCAGACTGCCCTCTCTGGCAATACCAGGAAAATAAAAATCACACAGGCCCTTATCTCCCGCATGATTCACCAGAATCTGCTTTTCCCTGCAAAGACAGGCCACCTGCCGGTTCACCTGGGCGTTGTCTGTGGCTGCAATCACCAATTCACATCCCAAAACATCCTCTGGTGCAAAGCAGCGTTTCTCCCACTGTACCGTCCCATCCCGTTCCATCCGGGCCGCCTGCTCCGTCCCATAAGGCGCCACCATCCGGACCCTGGCGCCAAATTCTGCAAGAGCCTCTGCCCGACGGCATGCAATCTTTCCTGCCCCCACCACCAGCACCTTGCGGCTCTTTAAGGGAAAGAAAAGAGGAAAGTAAGCTTCCTCCTCCTTTGGCCCCCTGGTTCTGGCCGCTGGACGCGTCTTGTCCCTTTTTTGTTCTTCCTCATTGACCCTTCCCAATGCAGAAAGAAATCCTTCTACCTCCTCCACACTTCCAGCCTCCCGGAATTGATAAAGCAGACGGCTGATTGCTGCCTCTGCCCCCTTTTCCGCCACCTCCCGGATGACATTCTCCTTCCAGGTCTCCATAACAGGCTGATTTGCCTTATACAAAAGCCATTTGTAAAACCGGTTCTCGTACTCCTCAATAATCCGGTCTGCTGTGGCAAGCTCTGCCAGCTTCTGCTCATTGTTCCGGCGGGCCAGCTGGGTCATGTCCTCTATATTGTAGTACCATGTCATTGGCAGCTTCGCCTTCTCAATATCCGGAGGAACAGCCAAATCCAAAAATACCCGTTCCTTTACTGTTTTTACATGCTGCTCTGTCTCATAGGCAGTCACCGTATAATGAGGGCTGGAGGTAGCGCTTATAACCACATCCATATCCTCCATCCATTGATACCGGTCTTCATAAGGAATTACCTGATATTTCAGTCCATGCCCCAGTTTATCCGGAGAAGAATGGCTCCGCATGGTGACAATCACCTCAAGCCCTGAAATCCCCTGAACATTCTTCAGAATAATATTTCCAATCCGGCCTGTGGCACCAATGATCATCATTTTCCTGCCCTGAAGCCCCTTCAGCCTCTCTTCTGCTGCTTTTACTGCAAGTGTTGCTGTGGACACCGGAGTCCTGGACAGCTCAGTATCTGTCTTCACCCGCTTTGCCCCAGTGACTGCATCCCGGAACAAAGTATTCAGATAAACCTGGCAATATCCCCGCTCATGGGAAAATTCATAGGCCTGTTTCACCTGCCCCAAAATCTGGTCCTCTCCCAAAACCATAGAATCCAGCCCTGCTGTCACCTGAAACAAATGGTGAATTGCCTGCCGGTCACAATACCTGCGGAAATAACTGCCAACTTCTCTGCATCCCTGCACCCGCTCCCCGGCTGCCTTCACTGCCGCCTGCTCCATGCTTTCCAAAATCTTCCCCGGGGAATAGCTCTCCCTGTCATCGCCATGACAATAAATCTCCATTCGGTTGCAGGTGGAAAGCACCACAGCCTCATCAATCCCCCCGCATTCCAGAAGCGCTTCCAGAACATGGACCTTTTCCGCGTCATCATAGGCAAACCAGGAGCGAACCTTTAAAGGCGTAGTTTTGTGGCTTAGACTCAGTAAATAAATACTCATTCTGTCCTTTCATTCCTTTCCACAATAACTCTGCAGGTTTCTTCAATCTCACTGTCTGTATGAGCGATTGAGACAAACATAGCCTCAAACTGAGACGGAGCCACATACACTCCCTGCTCCAGCATTCTTCCAAAATATGCGGCATAAGCCTTTGTGTCAGAAGCTGTGGCGCTGTCATAATCCTCCACTGGACCTGCTGTAAAGAAAACGCTGAGCAAAGATCCGATCTGATTGACCCAAATCGCCTCCCCGCTCCTTTCTGCCCTTTCTTCAAAAGCCCTGGCAAGCTGTCTGGCTTTTCGCTCAATCTCCCCATAATACTCAGGATGCTTCTTTAAGATCTCCAGAGTCACAATTCCTGCGGTTGTTGCGATGGGATTGCCGGACAAGGTACCTGCCTGATAAACCGGCCCAACCGGAGACACCATATCCATAATATCCCCGCGCCCTCCATAAGCTGCCATGGGCATTCCGCCTCCTGCAATCTTTCCAAGAGTCGTCAGATCCGGAGTAATCCCAAAATACTCCTGTGCTCCGCCAAATCCCAGGCGAAACCCTGTAATCACCTCGTCAAAAATCAGCAATGAACCATACTTAGTTGTAATCTGCCGCAGAAACTCCAAAAATCCGGCCTTTGGCAGAACCACTCCCATATTGGCTGCCACTGGCTCCACAATAATGGCTGCCACCTGATTTCCATATTCTTCCATCAACTGACTTACCGAATTCATATCATTGTAAAGAGCCACCAATGTATTTTGCGTGTAGGACACAGGCACACCGCTGCTGTCCGGTACTGCTGTGGTCAGAGCCGCAGAACCTGCCTTTACTAAAAGTCCGTCAGAGTGACCATGATAATTTCCCTTGAATTTTATAATCTTATCCCGCCCTGTGTAACCCCTTGCTGCCCGGATGGCACTCATAACTGCCTCTGTTCCAGAGCTGACCAGACGCACCTTCTCCACAGACGGCATGGCCTCACAGATCAGCTCAGCCAGCTGCCACTCCTTTTCAGTAGGCGCTCCATAAGTCAGTCCCTTTTCGCAGGCCTTCTGCACTGCCTCAACTACCTCCGGATGGGCATGGCCCAAAATCCCCGGCCCCCAGGAACACACATAGTCTAAAAACTCATTCCCATCCACATCCGTTATATGGCTTCCTTTTGCATGGTCAATAAACAACGGCGTCCGCCCCACAGACCCAAACGCCCGCACCGGACTGTTCACTCCACCAGGAATCCGTTTCCTGGATTCTTCAAATAAAATCTCTGATTTGCTGATGTTCATATCCATTCTCCTATGGTTCGTAATCATTCGGTTAAGCAATGCCGGATCTTGCTGACCTTCTTCCTTCCCTTAACTTAATGACATTGATTCAGACCCCAGGGGAATCTGCCAGAATCGCTGCCCCGATTCCCTCTGCCGTATATTCTGCAGCAGTCCTCCACACAGAAAGCCCCATGTCCTCTGCTGTCTTTGTGGTAACAGGACCAATGGAAACCACCTTTGCCCTCAGTTCCTCCTGGTCCCTTAACATCTCACAAAGAGCCTTCACAGCAGAACTGCTTGCCACTATCACATAATCCACCTGGCTGATTAACCGGTTCAGCTCTTCCTCTCTCCGCTTATCCACCCAAGTCTCATAGAGGGGAATGTCCGCAAAATTCAACCCTGCCTCTGCAAGCCTTTCTGTCAAAACCGGCGAACCCTCCTTTGCCCGCATAAGAAGCACCCGGTCCGCCCTCTCTAAAGCGGGAATCCACTCTCTGGCCAGCTCTTCTCCTGTAAATCTGGAAGGAACAAAATCACAGGAAAATCCATGGCGTTTCAGGGCTTCCCCGGTTTTCCTTCCGATTACGGCAAATTTCATGTGCATCAGTCTTCGCAGGTCCATCTCTTGTTTTCTCAAAAAATCAAAAAACAGATCCACCCCATTGCTGCTGGTAAACACCATCCAGGAGTAATCTTCTATCTTTTCAAGAGCCTGACTCACTGTCTCTGTACTGCACAGTCGGCTCTCAATCAGGCTGACTGCCACAGTCTCTGCACCCAAAGGCTCCAGCACCTCTTTCATTTCTCCGGCCATATACCGGCTGCCTGTCACCAGAACCCGCCTGCCAAACAGGGGGCCATTTCCAAACCAGTCAAGCTTTTCTCCCAGCCCTGCCACAGAGCCAACCACGGTAATAGCAGGAGTCTGGATTCCTGCCTGTTCTGCTGCTTTCTCAATATGCTCTAATGTAGAAATCACCTTCTTTTGTCTGGCTGTCGTTCCATTCTGGATCACTGCCGCAGGGGTATTTTTGTCTTTCCCATGGGTCAGCAGCTGTGTGACAATCCGCCTCAGATTTTTAAGACCCATCAGGAATACCAATGTCCCCTCCTCTTTTGCCAAAGTGGCATAATCCAGAGCTTCCTCCGTCTTTCCTGCCTCCTCATGTCCAGTAATCACATGAAAAGAAGAGGCCATCCCCCGTTCCGTCACAGGAATCCCTCCGTAGGCAGGAACACTGTAAGAAGAGGAAACTCCTGGCACAATCTCAAAGGGAATCCCCTTTTCTGTAAGCGCCAGCGCCTCCTCTCCTCCCCTTCCAAAAATATAGGGATCTCCGCCTTTTAACCGAACCACATACTTTCCGGCTCTGGCTTTCTCGATCAGCAGCTCATTAATCTGATCCTGTGTCAAATGATGGTGGCTGGAGCGTTTCCCAGCATAAATCAGCTCTGCATCCAGCCGCGCTTCATTGAGAATGGAGCCGCAGATCAGATTGTCATACACAATCACCTCCGCCCTCCGGACACAGGAAAGCCCTTTTAAGGTCAAAAGCCCCCCATCTCCAGGTCCGGCTCCCACCAGAGATACCGGACAAAGCCTTATCTGACCAGCCAACTGTTCTGCCAGCCTTTCTCCACAGGTTATGGGGTCCTCTTTTATCATTTCCCTTATCTCCTGAAACACTGGATGAATCCCATCCCTGGCAAACATCACTGACATGGCCATCTCCTGTCCTTCCATCCGGCAGTAAGCAGCGCAGGGAGCATTGCAGCTTCCTCCCAAAACCGTCAGATAGCGTCTCTCTGCCTGCAGCATGGCCGCATCATCCAGCGAATGAATCGCTTCCATAATCCGGGAAAGCTCTCCCTGCCGGATCTCCACCCCCAGGATTCCCTGACCCGGAGCCGGAATAAATTCCTTTGGCTCCAGATATTCCAGAGAAATCCCCGGCTGTTCTGTCAAACCCAAACGCTTAAGTCCTGCTGCTGCCAGCAAAATTCCGTCATATCCCCCTGCCTTTAGTTTTTCCAGACGGGTCTGCACATTTCCCCGTAAAAGCCGGATCTGCACTTGAGGATTCATTCGCCGGATCTGCAATTCCCTTCTTAAGCTGCTGGTGCCGATTACACTTCCGGCCGGCAGATCCTTTGCCCGTATTCCTGTTGTAGTCACAAGCACATCCCGCGGGTCCTCCCGCCTTAACACAGCCCCCAAAGTAAGCCCTTTTGGGAACTCCATGGGCATATCCTTAGCGCTGTGTACTGCCAGATCAATCTCTCCCTGCAAAAGAGCCTCCTCCAGCTCCTTGGTAAACACTCCCTTTCCTCCAAAGCTGGTCAATGATTGGTCCAGG
>CATLIJ010000088.1 GCA_949948825.1 uncultured Clostridiaceae bacterium | reverse complement strand
CTCTATTTTCAACATCATATTAACATCACAGAGATATAAAAAGGACTGAAAACCCTTATTTTATCAGGTTTTCAGTCCAAATGTCTACTATTCGAACTCAATCGTCCCCGGCGGCTTCCCCGTACAGTCATACAGCACCCGGTTCACATGCTCCACCTCATTGACAATCCGGCTGGCCACCCGCCCAAGCACCTCCCAGGGCAGCTCTGCCGCCTCGGCTGTCATAAAATCAACCGTATTCACTGCCCGCAGCGCCACCGCATAATCATAGGTTCTTTCATCCCCCATAACCCCCACTGAGCGCATATTTGTCAATGCCGCAAAATACTGCCCTACACTTTTGTCCAAGCCTGCCTTTGCCATCTCCTCCCGGTAAATGGCATCCGCTTCCTGAACCATGTGTACCTTCTCGGCAGTCACCTCTCCTACAATTCGGATTCCCAGCCCTGGCCCTGGAAACGGCTGACGGTACACCAGTTTCTCAGGAATCCCCAGCTCCAGTCCTGCCCTGCGCACCTCATCCTTAAATAGATCCCTCAAAGGCTCAATAATCTCCTTGAAATCCACATAATCCGGCAGACCGCCGACATTATGATGAGATTTGATCACAGAAGACTCTCCCCCCAGGCCACTTTCCACCACATCCGGATAAATCGTTCCCTGAACCAGAAAATCCACAGTGCCGATCTTTTTTGCCTCTTCCTCAAATACACGGATAAATTCTTCGCCAATAATTTTCCGCTTCTGCTCCGGCTCCTCGATTCCCTTCAGCTTTTCATAAAACCGCTCCTGAGCATTCACCCGGACAAAATTCAGGTCATAGGGACCAGAAGGGCCAAATACCTCCTCCACCTCATCCCCCTCCCTCTTTCGAAGCAGGCCATGGTCCACAAACACGCAGGTCAACTGGTCTCCCACCGCTTTGGCCAGCATGACAGCTGCCACAGAAGAATCCACTCCTCCGGACAAGGCGCAAAGGACCTTTCCCTTTCCCACCTTCTGACGGATCGCCTCCACCGAATTTGCCACAAACGCATCCATCCTCCAATCTCCGGCACATCCGCAGATTCCACGGACAAAATTCCATAGAATCTTTGTTCCCTCCACGGTATGAAGCACCTCCGGATGAAACTGAATGGCATATAAATTTCTCTCCACACACTGCATGGCAGCTGCAGGACAATCGTTCGTATGGGCAATAATCTGAAAATCCGGGGCTGTCTTTTCGATATAATCGTTGTGACTCATCCAGCATATGGTGTGCTCCGAAACATTGGCAAACAGAGGTGCTGACGGATCGATTGTCACTTCAATCCTTCCATACTCCCGGACCGGAGCTTTGCACACATGGCCTCCCAATACATGCATCATCAGCTGAGCGCCATAACACAACCCCAGTACCGGAATTCCCAAATTAAATAACTCCCTCTCGCACCTGGCGGCTCCTTCTGTATAGCAGCTGTCAGGACCTCCGGTCAAAATGATTCCCCTTGGATTCATCTCCCGGATCTTGTCTAAACTGGTTTTATAAGAATAGATCTCACAATACACATTGCACTCGCGGACCCGGCGCGCCACCAGCTGATTATACTGGCCACCAAAATCAATCACTATAATTTTATCTCTGCTCACAAAATGCCTCCCAACAGTTCTTTTGAATGATTGCTTTGAAATAAAAAACATTATACATAATTTACCTCAAATATACAAGCACATTCCAAAAATATTCATTCTATTTCCCCATTCCTCTCATAGGTCCACAATGACAACCCATACCACACAGCCAAAATTCCCAGCACCACCAGCACACTGACCACATTCACTGACAACAAATTTGTGTACATCATTTTCCCTAAAGCTCCCACTGAAAACAAGGAAGAAACCGCCATAACCACAAAAGCTGTCCCATATGCTGTCAATAACTCTGCTGCCACGGACCGTCTTAACAGTTCCTGGGGAATACCCATTTTCCGCAGTACCTTGCATCGTTCTCTTTCCTCAAAAGCATCATTGTAAAGCTTCATAAACATAATGCTTCCGCTGGCAAAAATAAACACCAGAAACATAAAAATGCAGATGGAATACAGCATTTTAATCCAGTCAATTTCATTGCTCTGAGGGTCAATGGCCACCCGCCCTGTATGATTCTCTTTGGTCTCTTCCACCAGCACATCCAGATTATCGCGAATCCGGGCAAAGCGCTCCAAATCCTGAATCCGGTAGTTATAGGTATATAATTCTTCTCCCAAGGGAACCAGCTTTTCATACTCATGATCATTCATCACATAAAAGTTCATGCTCTCCTGAAGATAGCCCAGATAAGGAACACTTGCCTCCCCTGTCTGCCGGTAAAGCTTCCCATTCACAATGATTTCGTTTGTTTGTTGTGTAATCAAAGATAACAGATGCAAATGGGAAACCAGAAACACTTCATCTTCCTTTGGCTCTTCAAAAAGAAGCTCCATGCCTGTATCCCTGGCCAGCTGCCTTAAATAAGAATAAGATACAAATTCATATTTGCTGTAATTTCCCCCTGCTTTCACAAAAGATCCATCCAGACTCAAAACAGGAAGAGTGGAGCTAAACACAATCGGACTCTCTCCTTCAATCAAGTCCCTTGCCGGTTTGTCCAGATCACTCCGGCTGCTTATAAGCTGAAATGTGTATGTGTTTTCAAATCGTATCATATTGTCATACCGCTCCTTCATAGCAAATCCCATGGCAAGAGCAGTCACAGAACATAACATTAACACACATACCACAGCATAGGTTCGGTAATTTTTCTTCATACGAAAAATCACATTGTTTATCCATAATGTCCGCGTTCCTCTGTAAAGAAAAAGCTTATTACTTGCCAATGTCCAAAACAGAAAAGGAATCAGCCCTCCAAACAACAGGTAAACTCCAACAGTCACCAGAACTACTGCTCCAAAGGCATTTCCCATCACATTAGTCCTCCCTTCCTTTAGAGCAAGCCCATAACCGCATCCCAGAATCACTACTCCCAGGATAGCCTTTCCGATCAACAGAAACCGATTCTGGCGGACATATTCATTTTGTTTTGCTGCCAGAATCATTTCCAGCACACTGCTGCGCACAATGTTCCCATATCCCTTCCATGCAAAAATCATGTAAATTACCAAATATACTGCCACTGTCACAAGGATAGATCGAATATCAGAGCAAAACCGAATTTCCAATTTCAAATCAGAGACAACAAACAAAATCATCTGGAACAACCCTGATGCAGCCATTCCCGCCACCAGTCCAATTCCAAGAGCAGACAATCCGATCAGAACCGTCTCAATCCAATACATCTGTCCGATTTTCTGGTTGGAAAGGCCCATGAAAATATAAATGCCAATCTCCCTTTTCCTTCGCACCAAAAAGACATTGGTGGAATACCAGATAAAAAATACCATAAAACATCCCAACACAAAAGAAGTCATCCAGACCAGCATATTAATATATTCCCGGTTCCTGGTTCCCAGCACATCAAAGGCACTGGAATATAAAATATTCTGAAAATTCAAAAAAACCACGCAGGTAAATGCCAGTGAAATAATCAGAGATAAGTAATTTTTAAAACTGTTTTTAAAATTCAAAACAGCAAGCCTCATCATTCCCACGAAAAATCACCTCCCATGGAAGTTTGTACGTCAATAATCCTGTCATAAAACTCCTTCCGGTCAGAACCACGGCTGATTCGGCAGATAATCCTGCCATCCCTTAGCATATACACATCTCTTGCATAAGACGCACTGAATGGGTCATGAGTCACCATCAATATTGCTGCCTGACCATGTTCATTTACCTTCCTCAGACATTCCAAAAGCTCTCTGCTTGATTTGGAATCCAAAGCCCCTGTAGGCTCGTCGGCAAAAATTATTTCTGGCTCTGTGATCAATGCACGACAGGCTGCTCCCCTTTGCTTCTGCCCTCCGGACAGCTGATAAGGGTATTTCGATAAATGCTCCTCCAGCCCAAACATTCGGGCCAGCTCCCCGGTCTTTTGGATACACTCCTTTCCGGAAACTCCGCTCATAGCCAAAGGCAAAGCGATATTGTCCTGAAGACTCATGGTATCCAAAAGATTATAGTCCTGAAAAATAAAACCAATCTTGTCCCGCCGCAGCTTGGACAGCTCTCTGTTTGGCATTTTGGAGACATCCCTCCCATCCACCATAACTACTCCCTGGGTAGGCTTATCAATGGTGGACAAAATGTTTAAAAGTGTAGTCTTGCCAGATCCTGACGGCCCCATTACAGCAATAAAATCCTTCTTTTGAATTTCCAGATCAACGCCCTTTAGCACTTTGGTCAAAAACCCCTTTGCTCCATAACTTTTTACCAGATTTTTCACTTCTGCCACTTTGTTATCCTTCATAAAAATCTCCTCCCTGCAATTCAGATCATTTATCAAATCTATTGTACAAAAGCAGAAGCAAAAAATCCTTACATTCCCATTACAAAACGGTCTCCAGTCTTACATTCGTCAAAACATACAACAGTTCAGACAGCAGGGAAACTGTTACCAAAAAACTCATTTTCCTGAAACACAATACAAAATCTGCTATACACCCCATACTCACTCTCCACAAGCAGCTCATGCCCCATTCTCTTTATGATTTTCGCTGCCATATAAAGTCCCATGCCAGTTGATTTGTATTTTCCATTATGACAATTCTGTCCGGTAAATCCCTTCTCAAAAATTCTTGGGAGATCCCCCGTCGGAATCCCAACTCCATGATCCTCCACAAAAAGCCGGATGGTCTGCTTCTCTCTCTTGGCCCAAAGCTTAAGAACCGGTTCTGAATCTTTGGCATATTTCACTGCATTATAAATCAGCTGATCCAACACATAAACCAGCCATGACGGATCTGAGTAAACCATCTCCTCCCCCACATCCACACTTAAAGTAAACCTTTTCTGAATTAAAAAGAACTGATTATTATGAACAGAAGTCCTCACGCACTCCTTTAAGGATACCCTTCTCACCTGCAAATCAAATAAAGGACTCTGCAGCCTGCACCCGGATAAAAGGGAGCTAACCTGCTGATTCATCCGCTCCAGCTGTTCCCTCATAGCGCCCCGAAGCCTGCTGTCAGGAATTTGTTCTTCAATCAAAAAACCCGTTGACAAAGGCAGCTTCATCTCATGGCACCATTTGGCTACATAATCCTGCAACTCGCAGTTCTCCTGAAATTGACTCTCCAGCTGCTCCTCCAAAATTCTCACATCATGCTCTGACAGATTCTGATTTTCAAAAGGAATCCCCATCCGGCAGGCCAGCCCCTTCTGTTTCATCAGTTCCTCCAGAAGCTTTTGGCTTCTCACAAACTGAAGATAATCTGCAATGACAAATGCCAAAGACAATATAAGCAGAAGGAAATCCAGATACAGTAGATATTCTACACGTCCATCCTGAAGAAAAAAGAAAAAATAAGAATGAAACGCAGCAAAAATCAAAACGACAAACCCAATATTTCCTCCCCGCTTTTTACCATAAGCCAAAATCAATTCCATATTTTTCTCCAAAAACTCCCAATATCATCCCTCTTCCCGCAAAAAAACGCGGTTCCTTCTCACTTCTCAAAAAAGAACCTCGGTCCCCTCCCTCTTCTCACTCCCACAAAAACCTGCGGTCCCTTCCCCCTTCTCGCCCCCACAAGAACCGCGGTCCCTTCCCCTTCTCACTTCTCACAAAAACCCTCAGTCCCTTCCCCTTTCTCACTCCCCACAAAAACCTGCAGGCCCCTCCTCCTTCTCGCTCCCCACAAAACCCACAGGCCCTCCCCGCTTCACAAAAGAGAATATCCCTGCCCCTTTTTCGTCAGAATCACCTCCCGTCCGCAGGCCGCCTTCAGCTTGCCCCGCAGACGGCAAATGATTGTAGTCAGGGTTCCGTCCGACACATACTCATCTGTATCCCACAAATTCATCATCAGTTCTTCCCGGCTCACCACATCCGGCCTGCTCTCTGCCAGTCTGGAAAACACCCGCCGCTCCATCTTTGTCAGCTCAATCTCTTTACCGCTCTGGTACAAAGACTGCTGTTCCTGATCAAAACACAATCCCTCTCCTAAAAATATCTGCTCCCGGACTTTGTACTGATAAGTCCGCCGCAAAATTGCCTGAACCTTTGCCCGCAGAAATTCCAGCTGAAAAGGTTTTTCCACATAGTCATCTCCTCCCCAGGCAATGGCCATGATTTTATCCCGGTCATCACTGCGGCTGCTGATATATAAAATCGGCGCCTCTGAAATCTGCCGAATCTGCCCGCACCAGTAAAATCCATCATAAAAAGGCAAATTAATATCCATTAATACCAGCTGGGGCCGATGTATGGAAAATTCCTCTGCAATCCGGTCAAACTGCACGGCATTTACCACCTCATAGCCCCACCGCTGCAAAAAAGCTCCAATCTCCTCTGCTAAAGGCTTGTCATCCTCCACAATCATAATTTTCATCTTTTCTTTTGCTCCTAAGCTTCCGAAAAACAGGCCTCAAAAGCCCCAATGCAGGAATTCTGACCCCGGGACCGGTCCAGCACTGCATGAAATACCGAATCAAAAAACACTCCCATCTCCTCATCCAAAAGCTCTTTCCACCAGCCTGCCACTTTTTTGGGGTCATTGCGGAATACTCCACAGCCATAAGCCCCCAAAACCAGATTGCGGGCTCCCTGGGCTGCAAAAACTGCCAGCGCCAGCTTCATCCGCCTTCTCATAACCTGTTCCGCCTGCTCTGCATCCTCCCCCTTTAAAATCACCTGTCCCATATTGACTGCTGGCAAGGTCAGCACAGAAGCCTGCACTGGCTCCTCCACCAGAGCAAACCTTCCGTCCCGGAAAAACACTACATCCGGAGAATAGATTCCATAATCCGTATACATCATAGAACGGTTGGCCCGGTTCACCTGATAATATTCCTCATGGGCCACCAGCGTTCGATATAAAATGCCGGACGCAGCCAGACTCTCCTCCTGCGCCATAGCCCCATTGAGAAAACCGCCCCCCGGATTCTTGGCACTGGCAAAATTCAGCACCCCGATGTCTTTCTTTCCCTCTTTTTTTAGCTTAAAAATGGCATCCACAGTGGAAAGGTTCTCCACCCGGTTCTCTGCCTTTGCTTTCTGAAAAGTTTTGTTCTCCTTTTTCTGAGAAATATTCTTCTCATAAGACTCCAAAAGCTCCTGTCCCTCCTTTGGGGTAATCAACCGGCTGCACTGGATGGAATGTTCCAGTTCCTTTTTCAGCCCAATTTTCTTTCCGTCTGGAAGGACATAATACCCTTGCCTCATAATTTCAATCGTCTCTCTTGCAACTGCCTTTCGGTCCATATCACTCCTCCTCTTTCAAAAAACCATCCCTCACCTCTGTCAGGGCAAATCCCAAAAGATTTTTCCCCCGCCATTTTAAAGGACATTCTGCATCTGGATTGGCCTTTCCCATCCCAATCCCCCAAATCCGGTCCCTGGGGCTTGCCTCTGCCAGAATCCTTTTTCTGGTTCCCTTTAAAAACTCCAAAAGCTCTGGATTCTGTGAGAACTTGGCCTCATTCCCCCGTTTGACGATAGAATAGCAGGAAGCATCCCACTGTTCCTTTTGAAAATTCCTTACTGCCCGACCATAAGCTTTCATTTCCTTTGGCTGGGAAGCTTCCATAATTTTTGCAAGCATTTCCTCATCCCCAAACATTCTGGCCTTTTCTGCCATCATAAACTGCTCGGCACAACTATACTCCACATGGTCCACCTGAAACCTGCACTGCCACCACTGACTAAAACATGCCTCATAAATGTGCCCGTCCTTTGCCGGCGTATGCCCCCAGAAAAAGAGAAACTTAAACCGCTGCCCTTCCTCATAAGCCCTTTTTAAATCCTCCACATTATAAATCATAAATTCTCCCTTCTCATAAAACCCGCTCTCACCTGACTCATGTTGCAAAATCATAAGCACCTGCCTCAAGCTCATCTGGTTCATGTTAAAAATCACAGGAACCTGCCCTGCTTTCATCCATCCAGCTGATTCTTCACTGTGAATACCGCCAGCTGAGTCCGGTCCTTTAGCTTTAACTTTTCCAGCAGCCGGGAAATATTGTTGCGCACAGTCCCCTCTGCCAGAAACAGCTCCGCCGCAATCTCCTTATTGTCCATACCGCGGGCCACGCACCGCATAATGTCCCTCTCCCGGTCTGTGATTCCCGTCACCTTTTCCGGTTTTCCCTTCCCCAAAACCATCTGCCGCCGCATTCCCTCGAACACACTGTCTCCAAATACCCGGATTCCGGCACACACTGCCTTCACAGACTGAAGAAGCCGGCTGTCCTCCATTTCCTTTAAAATATAACCATCCGCGCCGTTTGCCACTGCCGCCTCCACAGTCTCCTGATCATCAAAGGTGGTCAGCACCAGAACCTTAGTCTCCGGAAAATCCGCTTTAATCCGGCTAATTCCCCAGCTCCCGTCATATTCCGGCATCCGCATATCCATAAGAACCACATCTGGTTTTGTCTCCTTGCACAGCTCCCATGCCTCCCTGCCGTCTGCCCCAAGCCCCACTACCAAAAGCTCCGGGTCCTGCCCTAAAATCGCTGCAAGCCCCTGCCGCAGAATCGGTATGTCATCTGCAATCACTACCCGAATCATGACTCTCCTCTCCTTTCACAGGCAAACCAATAAAAATCTGAAATCCCTCCCCGGGAATTGACAAAATCCGCACCTGCCCCCCAGCCATTTCCACCCGGTTTCGAATCCCCCGGAGCCCATTGCTTTCCACCAGCTGCCCGCATCCCTGTCCATTGTCAAACACATAAAGGCGAAGCCATTCTTCCTCAAATTTCAGAATCACATCCATATGGCTGGCATGGGCATGTTTCAGGCAATTGGTAACTGCTTCCCGGAAACACTCATAAACCACAGGAGACAAATAACAATAGGCCATACTGTCCTGTCCCTGAATCTCCACCTCCACCTGCAGCTCTTTCACCTGCTTGGCCAGCTGAAGAACTCCCCGGGTCACTAACTGGTCTTTTGTCCCCTGGCGAAGCTGATTGATGGAAACGCGCAGCTCCCGAATCCCCTCCACTGCCAGTTCCTGAGCCTGAACCAGATATTCCTCCATGGAAGCTTCCTTTTTCTCCAGAAATCTCCCGCTTTTCTCCCACTCCACACGGGCCAGACGCAAAAGGGATTGTATCATGGTCAGGGTGTGTCCCGTAGTGTCATGGACCTCCTGGGCAATCCGGTTCCGCTCCTGTTCCACCGCCA
>CATLIJ010000087.1 GCA_949948825.1 uncultured Clostridiaceae bacterium | reverse complement strand
GAGGGCAGCAACATTGCCTGTGACCGGGGAATCACAGTGGACTCCTTTTTAAAGACCTCCGCAGAGGACATTTACGCTGCGGGCGATATTACCGGCCTGTCCGGCATCTGGCCCAATGCTGCTGACCAGGGACGAATCGCGGGAAAAAATATGTGCGGCATCCCCACTGAATATACAGACACCTATGCCATGAAAAACACCATCAATTTCTTTGGCCTGGTCACGCTCTGCGTGGGAAGAATCCGGGAAGAAGAGGGGGATGAGATTCAGATAAAGGAAGACCGGACCCAATACAAACGGGTGATCTTAAAGGACGGAAAAGTACAGGGAATCCTTCTTCAGGGCGACATTTCCGGCGCTGGCTTCTGGCAGTATCTGATTAAAAACCAAATTGACGTCAGCCCCTTCCGGCAGGATATCTTTCATATCAGCTATGCTGATTTCTACCAGACAGGGGAAAAGGGAAAGTACGAGTGGAGGCTGTAAAGCCTCCATTCCAATCATCCGGAAACCCTTTTTTCCAACCATGTAATCCCCTGGTACAGCACTGCTGATAACACACACAAAAGCACAATACTCATCATAACCAGATCAAGCTTAAACACCTGGCTTCCATAAATAATCAAATACCCAAGCCCTTTCTGAGCTGCCAGAAATTCCCCGATAATCACTCCCACCAGACAGAGTCCGATATTCACCTTCATATTGCTGATGATTAACGGCACAGAACCAGGAAGAAGCACCTTGAGGAGCACATCCCTCCGGGTTCCTCCCAGAGAACGAATCAGTTTTATTTTATCTGGGTCGGTCTGCATAAATCCTGTATGCAGCGTCAGAATAGAGCCAAATACTGCCCCAGACACAGCTGCCACAATGATTGTCTGCATATTATTTCCCAGCCAGACAATCAAAAGAGGAGCCAGAGCAGACTTTGGCAGGCTGTTTAACATGACCAGATACGGCTCCAGAATCTCTGACAGGCTTCTGCTGGCCCACAAAGCTACAGCCACAGCCACCCCTGCCGCCACCACCAGAAGAAAGCTAATCAGGGTCTCAAAAATTGTAACACCTATATGAATAAAAATACTTCCGTCTCCTGCCATTTCCAAAAAACATTTTCCGATTCTCACAGGAGAACTGAAAATAAAAGAATCAATCCATCCAAACTCTGCAAACAGCTCCCACAAAGCCAGCAAAAGCACCAGAAGCATAACCCGGCAGATACATACCCTGCTTCTGTGCTGGTGTTCTCTGGCAAGAAATTCCCGCTGAGCTAAAGAAGGAACATATTCTGCTTCCTGTTGGCCTGTCATATCATGTCTCCTTTCCTGTGCTTGTCAGACATCTCTTATACAACATAATTGTTTCCATACCCTGAAAACAGTTCCTGTTTACTTTTATGGTATGCCTTCCCAATAAAAAAGTGCCGCACAACAATCCTGCTGTGCGGCTGCCCTGTCAGAAATCTGCTCTAATTGGTCAAAAATCCCTTTCCAATAATCTCACTGGAATTAGAGATTAAAATAAATGCTGTCGGTTCCACCCTGCGGATGTAATTCCGCAGCTTCACTGCCTGAACCCGCTTCATGGTAGTCATAATCACTGTTTTATTATGATGGGTAAACGCCCCTTCCGCCTTGTAGGTCGTGGCGCTCCGGTGCAGCTCATGGATAATAAACTCACAGATAGGCTCCGGGTCATCACAGATAATATTAAAGCATTTGCACAGGTTCATATTTTCAATCACATCATCAATCACCAGAGATTTGGCCATGAGTCCCAATGTGGAAAACAATCCCGTTGTGGGGCCAAACACAAAAAATGCCATCACCACAGAGGTCAGATCCACCAGCAGCAGGGCGCTGCCAATATTCATACTGGTATGCTTCTTTAAAATCATGGCAATGATATCCGTCCCCCCGCTGGAGGCCCCGATGTTAAACAGCACCGCTGAGCCAAAGCCCGGACAGAATATGGCAAAAATCAATTCCAGCAGCGGCTCTTTTGTCAAAGGTCCGGAAAGCGGACACAGCCGCTCCAGTGCGGAAAGGCTGAAGGACATCAGCATACTTGCATAGACCGTCTTCACTCCCACATCTGTACCAAGAAACACAAATCCCACTGCCAGCAGCCCCGTATTGACAAAAAAAGTAAAGTCGCCTGCAGACCATCCGGTCATCCTGGCAAACACCGTGGAAAATCCGGTGACTCCCCCAAAGGCAAAATTGTTGGGAAACTTAAAAAAATAAATTCCCACAACCATAATCAGAATACTTATGGTAATCATACCATACTCTGCCAATTTCCTTAAAAACGGGTTCTGAATCTCTCTTGTAGCCATTTCATTTGCCGAACAGGCACACAAAAAGCACAAACGGATTGTGTCTCCTCCGGCTGTGTCTGCTGTGTAACCCCTTCGTTACCTCCCTTTTTTGTAACATCCAGTCAGCAGGGAATCTTTCCAGGATTCCCTGCCGCCCTCAATATACCCCCTTTCCCATAGAAAATCAAACACCATTCTCGCTGGAAGAATCACAACCTGGGTATTGTGTTATGGTACAGACGGGATATCCTTCGCCTGAGACATTGAAAAAAGTCCGCAAGAGAAGTATCACAGAATCAATCCTCCATACAGATCTGTACCAGCTCCAGAAACTCCTTCCGGTATTCATCCGAATCCCTGTGGACGCAGGCTTCTGCCAGCTCCATCACAGTCTCTAATGTGGCGTTTCCCCGGTTCTCACTGTCACGAAGGACCATGCCGAACTCTGCCACAGCAGATGCAAACATCAGGTTCTCTGAAAGCTCTGGCCTGTAGCTGTCTGCCTCCACAGGATACTCTTTGAGCCTGCTCTTATCCCCATTGGGGGCTTTGTAGCGCAGGCTGACTGTGAGAAGCTCTGTGCTGCCTGTGGGTCTTGCCCCGGTCTGATATCTCAGAGTCTGCCCCCCGGTGCCGCCAGGGATGATCTCATACAGGGCTGTCACTGTATGTCCTGCCCCAATCTCTCCTGCATCCACCTTATCATTGTCAAAATCCTCATTCCTAAGGACCCGGTTTTCATATCCCACCAGCCGGTAGCCTGCCACATATTCCGGATTAAATTCCACCTGAATCTTTACATCCTTTGCCACAGTCACCAGGGTTCCCCCCATCTCGTCCACCAGAACCTTTTTTGCTTCATAAACACTGTCCAGATAGTTGTAATTACCGTCCCCGTTGTCTGCCAGCGCCTCCATTTTATTGTCCTTCAGATTCCCGGTTCCCACACCTAACACAGAAAGATGGACACCGCTCTTCTTCTTTTCCTGAATCAGTCTGGTCAGCCCGCCTTCACTGCTGATTCCCACATTCAAATCCCCGTCTGTTGCAAGAATCACCCGGTTATTTCCTCCGGGAATAAAATTCTTCTCTGCCAGTTTATAGGCTTTCTCAATTCCGGCTGCCCCTGCTGTGGAACCACCTGCCTCCAAATCCTCCAGAGCAGCAACAATCTTTGCAGTTTTATTTCCTGGCACTCCGTCTAACACCACAGACTCATACCCTGCATAAGTCACAATGGATACCCGGTCATTCTGGTTTAAATTCTCTACCAGCATAGTAAACGCCTTTTGTACCAGGGGCAGCTTGTCATCTGAGTACATGGAACCAGATACATCCAGCAAAAATACCAGATTGGAGGCAGGACGGCTGTGAAAATCAATCTCCCTGGCCTGCAATCCGATTAAAAGCAGCCGATGATCTTCATTCCAGGGACAATCCCCATATTCTGTTGTCACAGAAAAAGCTTCTCCCTCCTTTGGCTGGGGATAATCATAATCAAAATAATTGATCATCTCCTCCACCCGCACTGCATCTGCCGGAATGGCAGCTCCGGACTGAATCATGCGGCGCACATTCCCATAGGAGGCTGTATCTACATCTATGGAAAATGTGGATAAAGGCTGTTTTGCCACACTTTTATATCCATTTTCCTGAATGTAAGAATACTCTTCTGTATTCATCTCTCCCCCATAGGCCTCCTGATATTTCCGAGCCATGGAGCTGTTTGAATTGCCCTTTGCCTCCGCCGTCCGGTTCATGTTCACTCCCGGCCCCTGGTCCATAAAGCTGCCATAATCCGCTGCTGTCTCCATAGGAGCCTCTGCTGCTTCCCCCTCCCACTCCATGCCGCTATCCTCTTCTCCCATGTAATCATAATGCTCCGCTGCCGCTTCAGTAGGATAACCAGAATCTCCCGCCCCTGCTGCCGCCCCTGTGGTTGCCTCCGGCCCTGCAGAGCCGGACCCTCCTGCCCCGCATCCCCCAAGGGCTCCCCACACTGCCAGTATACATACTCCTCCTGCAAACAAACTCCATGGATTCTTTTTTTTCATTGTTCTGCCCTCCCTGCTGTTTATACAGCCTTTATAACTTACTCAATCAAAGCAAGAAGCTCGGAAAGAAAACTGTCATCTGTTCTCATAAGCATCCGGTCATAATAATAATCATTGCTCCCCTCTGGTTCTGCTGTCACCACAGAGGTATTCTGATTCACCAGACTGACATAGCCAGAATGGAACAAATAAGCGCCGCCTTCTGTCACCTGAATCTGAGGAGCAAAGGGATACAAAAGCTCCCACTCTCCCTCCTGCTTCCAGAGAGGCAAAAGATAAGTTCCCCCAGCCTGCAGCTGATACAGAATATATGCCTCATCTCCATCGGTCCTGACAATGGGACTTTTCACAGTGATTTTCTCCATGCCAGTCGTATAATCCTCCGCATAATACACCTGGTCCAAGGACACCTCATAAACCACCTTCACAGCCTTTCCAGATGAATCCTTCTCCAGGAAAGCTTCTGTTACCGTACCGCCGCACAACAGCTCAGCATCGCTTAAAAGCTCTTCGCAAAAATACTGCTCATCCTCAGGAACTGTCACTGCATTTACAGGAACCCTGATTGAGTGCTTTGGCGTCCCTGTAAGCACTGGCATTGCCTCATCCTCTGCCCCTTTCCCGGCTGATCTTGCCATCTTGCTTTCCCTGGCATCCTCCTCTTCCCAAGTCTTTGGCACACCAGCTCCCATAACAGCCCCTGCCTCTCCTTCAGGAACCTGCACACCAGTCTCTGCCATTGTCCCCATCATTACAGATTTTTCTACAAGCGCTCCCCCCTTCTGGCCTGGAAGCGTCACCTTTACAGCAATCACTGCCGCCGCCACTGCAGCTGCTGCAGCTGACATCTGAAAAACTCTCCGCCCATGCTGGAAGGAATGTACATTTCCTGTTCTCTCCGGCGCTTTTTCTTCTATGGGATGATCCTTTAAATTAGACTCAATCCGATTCCACAGATCCGGCGCTTCCTGCTGTTTTAACCTTCTGTATTCAGACTCTAACCGTTTTTCGTCCATCACAGCTGCACCTCCCTTAACTTCCGAATCGCTGTCCGGTAACACCATGCCACCGTTCCCTGGGGCTTTTTCAAAATTACAGCAATCTCCCGAAAGGTCAGCTCTCCCAAAATCTTCAGATTGACAATCTGCCTTTCCTCCTCCTTTAATGTCATCAATGCCTGCGCAAGACCAAGCTTCTGGCAAAGCTGTTCCTCACAGGAATCCTGTCCTGCCTGAAGATAATCCGGAATCTCTCCAGTCAGACTCTCCCGTTTCCTTTTCCTCAAAAAATCAATGGCCAGATTGCGGGCAATGGTGATCATCCACGCCCGATGGCCTTTTCCCGGCCGGTATGTATCTGCAATATCCCACAGCCGGATGAAAAAGTCAGAAGCCACATCCTCCGAATCCTCCCGGTTCCCCAGGATTTCCCACACAACCGAATAAATCAGGGGGCAGTAATCCTCATAAATCTCCCGAAGCCCCTCCCTGTCATTTCTGAGGATCCGGCCAATATTTTTTTCAAATTCCTGGTCATTCATAACAATATCCTCTCTGCCATTGGCCTTGTACTTACCATACGTTTCTGACTGGAATATTTATGGTAAATTTAAAAATTTTTCAAAATAATCTTACCCTTCCGCCCCGTCCGAGCTGTTATGTACATAAAAAACTGTCCAGAAACCTATATCTGTTCTTTCTGGACAGCTTTCTTTTTCTATAGCTAACGAATACGTTCATAAACCTCCGGGTCCGGATCGGAAAGCTTAATAATGATCCGGTCCTCCTCCCGGACCACAGACCCCTGCTCTGGCCATGCCGGCATACCTTCTGTCCTGAAAACAGACGCCTCATACTGCTGTGGAGTAGCGATATGATGCATCAGACCATAAACATAAAAAAGGGTGCTGACCCGGCCGGAAACCCCTGTAGGGCCTAAAGCGTCCCATTCAAAAACAGAAACACCGATCATATCTCCCTTTAATGTACTCACATTTGTATCCATGGGCCGTTTTCCCACAAATACCAGGGCCATATCCCGCACATGTCCTCCGCCGGACCGGGCTGCCACCCGCTCTGCTTCCTGATACATCGCCCTGCACCGTTCCTCATCCTGTCTGGAAGCCTGATGCATGGTATCCAAAAGCCGCTCTGAGATCATCCACTGGTTCCATGCCACTGCTGCCGCCAGCCCCATAGCAGCAAATGACAGCGCCTTACCCCAGCTCTGCTGCGGCTGTATGGTCACAAGGACCCCAGTGCTTATAGCCAGGAAAAAGGGATAAGCCATCTGAACCCGGATTCCCTGAAATGCGCCGGTCAAGATCCCCATAAATACAGGAGAGCTGACAAATACCGCCCCTGCAAACATAAAAAGCAGCCAGTCCTTCTGATTGGTTCTCCAACCGCGAACCAGGAACAATCCTGCTGCCAAAATCATAATAAAAGAAGTGAAAGGCGAAAAGAAAATCCATTGTCCCAAATAAATCCTTTGCAGATCTACAAAGATCCGGTACAAACAGACACGCAGTCCATCTCTTCTCCAAAAAACAAGAGTATTCAGATATTCTCCATTTGTTCCTGTCATCCCACGCACAGCAAAAGCCAATCCCTCATATGCTGCCAAAATCACCAAAAAAACAACCACAAAGGAGATCCCTTTCCAAATCCACTGGTTTGCCTTTTGTTCTTCACCAGCCTGTTCCTTCTGATAAGTTAAAAGAAAGGAAAAGGCGCTTAACGCAATAAAAACTGCGGTCATTGCCTGATAGGTTCCCACTGCCCACACACCACAGGCCACAGAAAAAATCAGCCAGCCCCTGCTTCCGTTGTCATACACATACCGGCTGGCCCCATAAACTGCAAGCACAGCAAGATAAATGCCCCATATCACCTCCAGCGCCTGCATCTGAAAATAAAACTGCTCTGCCAGACAGGGACAGGTCGCGTAAATGGCTGAAAACACAGGATAAAAGGCCTCATACCGCTTATCATTCCCATTCCACTGGCTGACTGCAAAATTCACGGTCATACAGAGCAATCCTATGATTAACATGGAAGCAGTCATAATCACAGTCTGAGACAGCCTGTTTGTCCCCAGCAGACATTTGGTAAACACCAAACCAAAACGTCCCAGACCGCACCAGGACCGGAGCATTCCTTCCGAGCCTGTAATCATAATCTCTGTATCCACCCCAATATCCGTCCGAACAGCCAGCGCTCCCCAGCTGGCAATCACCACAAAAGCCGTAAACAGGCAGGTCTTTTTATGCTCTGAAACAAATGTACAAAACTTCTTTTGTTCATCAAAAGCCTGCCTTACAAACTCAGTCCCCATATTTGTATCCTCTCAATTCTGTCCTTCCTTTATCCCTTGTTCCCATCCTCCTCTGTCTCCCGGATCAGATAAATAGGACGATGTTTGGTTTCCAGATAAGCCTTGGCCAGATACCTGCCCATAATTCCCATGCACAAAAGCTGAAGTCCCCCCAGCATAAGTATAATACACGCCAGAGACGGCCATCCTCCCACCGGGTCCCCTAAAATCAAGGTCTTTGCAATGACCACCAGAATCATAAAAAATGCCACAAAACAGCACACCAGCCCCATCACTGCGGCAATGGACAAAGGCGCTGTGGTAAATGCCACAATTCCCTCTAAAGAATAGAGAAAAAGCTTCCAGAAGGACCACTTGGTCTCCCCTGCTGTCCGCTCCACATTCTCAAAGGAAATCCATTTGGTCCGAAATCCAACCCATCCGAAAATCCCCTTAGAAAAACGGTTGTATTCCTTGAGAGACAGGACTGCCTCCACCATTCTCCGGTTCATCAGCCGAAAATCCCTGGCTCCGTCCACAATGTTCACATCCGGAGACACAATATTAATCAGGCGGTAAAACAACCGGGCAAACAGGGAGCGAATCGGCGGCTCCCCCTTCCGGTTCACTCTTCTGGCTGCCGCACAATCATACTCATTGCTTTCCAAAGCTTCCGCCATCTCCGGCAGAAGACACGGCGGGTCCTGAAGATCCGCATCCATCATAGCCACATAATCTCCGGTTGCATGCTCTAACCCGGCATAGATGGCTGCCTCCTTTCCAAAATTCCGGGAGAAGGACAGAAAACGTACCCTCCGGTCCTCCGACGCCTCCTGACGAAGCAATTCCAGGGTCCTGTCCCTGGAACCATCATCCACAAACAGCAGCTCAAACTCATAGGATTTCATCTGATCACAGATTCTCCGAATCTCCCGGAAAAATCCAGGAAGAGCCTCCTCTTCATTATAACAGGGAACAATCACTGTCACTTTACCCATTGTCTTTTCCATATTCTTTGGTTCCTTTTCTTTTTTCAGCTTAATCAGCCTCTCTAACTATAAAACAAATGTGCTGTTTATTCAAGTTCTAGATTGAATAAATTGTATGGATGGTAATGTTAATGGGTTAATTAACGAAAGAAGGTCCGCAAGAACTGGAATAATTTATATATTTTAGTTGACATACATAGATAACCCAGGTATAATATTCTTCATACATAGATTATCAAGGTATAGAAAGGAGAATTTTATGGATAAACGTTATATGGCGCTTGGGACCTCCATGCTGGTGCTGCGCCTTCTGAAAGACCAGAGCATGTATGGCTACCAGATTATCCGGGAGCTGGAGCAGCAGAGCCAGATGGTATTCCGGCTCCAGGAAGGCACCCTGTATCCAGTGCTGCACAGTCTGGAACAGCAGGGCGCTGTCACCAGCTTTCAAAAAACAGCGGAAAACGGAAGAATGCGGAAATACTATCAGATTACTCCAGATGGCCAGAAGCTTCTGGAGGAGAAGAATCAGGAATGGAAAACCTATGAAAAAGCAGTGAATCAAGTGATGGGAGGTGTTCTTTTTGGCCAATGATAAAAAAGAATTTCTTGACGCAGTGACCCG
>CATLIJ010000086.1 GCA_949948825.1 uncultured Clostridiaceae bacterium | reverse complement strand
TGAGCAGGGAATAAATATAAGACAAATCATTCTTCTCTGTTGCGCGAAGCACATTGGAAGGACTCATTCCCACCTGCACAATAAAGGTTTTGTCTTCACTCCAAAGAGCAGAATACTGAACCAGCTTTCCCTCTGCAGTATTTGGTGTAATATCCTGCTTAAGCTCTAAGGATGGATCTGAAAGCAAAGGCTTGAAAAAACCAATCTGTGCGCCGGAATCAAAAGAATATCCCCAATATTCCGGATGAGTTCCTGCAATAATCACGCCATTGGTATCAAAAATATGAATTTCATCCACTTCCACATTGGCAGCAATCTTCTTAAGCTCCTGTATATCGTTTTTCGCGTTGGGATTGCGTTCCAGAATATAGGCTATGGTTCGGGCATCGTTCAGGCACATGGTTCCATATTCCTCCTGAACCTGTTCCAGCTCTCTGGAATTTTCCTCTAAAATCTGCCCCACCTGACTGAAGATCTGCAAAGCATCCTGCCGTCCCAACTGCTGCATGCTGAAAATCTGTATAATTGCGGATAGAAAAAGTATAATTGCCACCATAATCAATGTGATTTTTTTCATATTCTTCACAATGATGCCTTTTATGGTTATCATAGTATGCTTCTCCTGTCTATGTATTACAATCTTGTAACTATGTACCCGGAAGCCAAATCTGCCTCCGGGGTCTGATGCCTTGCCGCACATGTTTCTGATGTTGTGCTGCATAATACCTGTTTTTATCGCTCAGTAAAAGTAGCACACTGGGTATGCTCTGCCCTGCTGGCTCCATCACCGCTTACATTGATGTGCTCTGCCTGACAATGGCGTCCTTCATTATAAATGCAGTTAATGGCCTCACAGTCAATCTCCAGGCGGCTTTCCGGTGTCTTGAAGACATTCTTAAAAGCACCCTCCCGGTTCTCGTCAAAGCTTCCGCAGCAGGTGTCACATTTTTCATGTGCATTCTGCCCATCCACAATGATTGCCTGTTTACAGCAGCAGTTATCCGCATTGTGCAGACAGTTGGTTACAGTACAATCCAGTTTTGTCATAATAAATGCATACCTCCTTAATCAAATTAGACATACATAAGATCCAAGATCAAGGTTAGTATGCACTTATTCCAAAATATTATAATGGTTAATTTTAACTTTCTTTATCTTTTGCGCGGATTTCCTTTGACGCGATTTCTGCCTTCACCCCTGCAATAAAGTCCTCCAGGGATTTCTGACCTTCATCTCCCAGGAAACGGCTCCGGACTGCAACCACGCCCTCCTCTTCCTCCTTCTGGCCTACCACCAGCATATAGGGAATCTTCTTCATCTGAGCTTCCCGAATCTTATATCCGATCTTCTCTGAGCGCACATCCAGCTCTGCCCGAATCCCGGCTTCCTCCAGCTTATCCTTCACCTTTTGTCCATAGTCCAGGAATTTGTCGGAAATCGGCAGCACCTTCACCTGCACCGGAGCCAGCCAGGTTGGGAACGCACCGGCAAAATGCTCAATCAAAATACCGATAAACCGCTCAATGGAGCCAAATGCAACCCGGTGAATCATAATGGGGCGATGCTTCTCCCCATCCGCGCCGATGTATTCCAGCTCAAACCGCTGGGGAAGCTGAAAGTCCAGCTGGATGGTGCCGCACTGCCAGGTCCTTCCAATGGCATCCACCAGATGGAAGTCAATCTTCGGGCCGTAGAAAGCGCCATCCCCTTCATTGACCACATAATCCAGTCCCAGCTCATCCAGGGCAGACCGAAGCCCTTCTGTGGCCATGTTCCAATCCTCATCGCTTCCCATGCTGTCCTCAGGGCGGGTGGACAATTCCACATGATACTGAAAGCCAAACAAGGTATACACCTCATGTATCAGCTTTGCCACGCCCATGATCTCCTCCTTAATCTGCTCTGGCATCATAAAGATATGAGCATCATCCTGAGTAAAGCAGCGCACCCGCATCAGTCCATGAAGCTGGCCGGATTTCTCATGGCGGTGAACCAGGCCCAGCTCTCCCATACGAATGGGAAGATCCCGGTAAGACCGGGGCTCAGAGGCATATACCAGAATGCCTCCCGGACAGTTCATAGGCTTCACCGCATAATCCTGCTCATCAATGAGAGTGGTATACATATTGTTCTTATAATGATCCCAGTGTCCGGAGGTCTCCCACAGGCTTCTGCTTAAAATAACCGGAGTAGCAATCTCCACATACCCCGCCTTTTTGTGAATCTCTCTCCAATAATCTAAAAGAGTGTTTTTTAACACCATGCCAGCTGGCAGAAAGAAGGGGAATCCCGGCCCTGCCTCATGCATCATAAACAGTCCCAGCTCCCGGCCCAGCTTTCTGTGATCCCGCTTTTTGGCCTCCTCCATCATGGTCAGGTAGGCATCCAGCTCCTCTTTCCTGGAAAATGCCGTTGCATACAAACGGGTCAGCATTTTATTGTGCTCATCCCCTCTCCAGTATGCCCCTGCAATGCTGGTCAGCTTATAGGCCTTTCCCACATCCTTTGTACTCATCAGATGAGGGCCGGCACACAGATCCGTAAATTCTCCCTGCCTGTAAAAGCTGATCTCCTCCCCCATAGGCAGATCTTCAATCAGCTCCACCTTATAAGGCTCTCCCTTTTCCTTCATAAAAGCAATGGCTTCCTCCCTGGGCAGGGTAAACCGCTCAATGGGCAGAGCTTCCTTTACAATCTTTTTCATCTCTGCCTCGATTTTCTCCATATCCTCTGCGGCAATCGGCTCTGCAAAATCAATATCATAGTAAAATCCGTCTGCAATGGAAGGTCCAATGGCAAGCTTTGCCTCTGGATACAGCCTTTTTACTGCCTGGGCCATCACATGGCTTGCTGAATGGCGCAGAGCTGCCAGACCCTTTTCCTCCCTTGCTGTCAGAATATTCAGGCTGCAGTCCTGGGAAAGAACGGTCCGAAGATCCATGGTTTCTCCGTTTACCTCTCCCACACAGGCCATGCGGCCCAGGCCCTCGCTTAAATCCCTTGCCACCTGTATAATGGACCTGGAACCATCATACTCCTTCACACTGCCGTCTTTTAATGTGATTCTCATTGTTCTCTCTTCCTTTCTTTTCAGACTGTCACACAACAGCGTAACCGTTCAGACGGCGGGCAAGAAGATGCCCTGTCTGAACTGCCACACAACAGAAAAACGCCCCCTGTCCGGCATATCATACACCAGACAGGGGACGATCTCACCTTATGAAATCGCGGTTCCACCCCCGCTTGCTGTCCTTTACACTGTCTCGCTGCATTCGCACCAAACAGGGATAAAAAGACAACCACTTCTTTCCGACGATAACGGTGTCACCGGGTCCGATTAAGGACCGCTCCGAGCTGGTCTTCCCTTATGGCCTGCCGCAGAATGCTTCCACCCTGGCATCCCCTGACAAACTGTCTGGTCTGCCCTGCATTCCTCTCTGTCCGTTCCCCATAAGCTACTGGTCTCATCTGCACATTAAACCATATTTATAATTCGTTGCTGAAACGATTATAACATACCTGTTTGATTTGTCAAGACAAAACCCTATTTGGCAAGCTTCTTAAATTCATCTGCCACAAACTGCACCTGGGTACCGATTACCACCTGTACACTGGTCTTTCCCGGACGGATTACACCAGCCACGCCAGCTGACTTAATCTTCTTTTCATCCACCTTGGTATAGTCCACAACCTCCAGGCGAAGGCGGGTGATGCAGTTATCAATTGAGGACAGGTTTTCCTTGCCTCCCACGCCTTCCAGAATAATCTCTGCAATCTGTGTAAAGTTATCATTGGACAGAGATACATTCATCTCATCTTCCTCATCATCCTCACGTCCCGGAGTCTTCAAATTCCAGGCTGTAATCGCAAAGCGGAATACCAGATAAAATACTACAAAAGCTGCTGCGCCCAAAGGCAGAATCAGCCATGTCTTCTGTGCTGCAGGAAGGGAGGCGGAGAACAGAAGATCCGTACCTCCTGCTGAGAAGGAAAATCCGGCGCGGAAGCCAAGCAATACTGTAACAGCTGTAAATACACCATACAAAAGAGCATAAACCACATACAGGGCCGGAGCCAGGAACATAAATCCAAATTCAAAAGGCTCTGTAACGCCGCAGATAAAAGCACAGACTGCAGCGGAAGCCACCAAACCGATTGCCACATCTCTCTTTTCCGGTTTGGCACAGTGAACCATAGCCAGAGCTGCTCCCGGAATACCAAACATCATACAGGGGAAGAACCCTGACATGTACATTCCCAAAGACCAGCTGACATCTGCTGAGGTCTCGCCAGCCCAGAAATGGCTCAAATCTCCCAGTCCAATGGTATCAAACCAGAAAACATTGTTCAGGGCATGATGCAGACCAGTAGGAATCAGCAAACGGTTCAGGAACGCGTAAATACCAGCTCCAATGGCATCCATTCCAATGATTGCATTACCAACGGAAATCAATACGCCAAACACGATCGGCCAGATGAGCAGCAATACAACAGAGGCCAGAATGGAAACCACGCCAGATACAATTGCCACACACCGCTTGCCGCTGAAGAAGGACAGCCAGTTAGGCAGCATGGTCTTCTTAAAGCGGTTGTAACAGGTAGAGCCAATGACTCCGGCCAAAATTCCGATAAAAGGATTGGCAATCTTGTCAAAAGCCAGCACCTTATCCGGATTCTCAGCGATGGACGGGAACAATGTTGTCACAAATCCAGTTGACAGCAAAGTGGTAATCATCAGCCAGGAAGCCAGCGCCGCCAGACCGCCGGTTCCGTCATTGTCCTCCGACATGCCGACGCCAACACCGATTACAAACAGCAATGCCATATTGTCAATCAGGGCTCCGCCAGCTTTTACCAGGAACAATCCCAGCTTTGGAAGGAAACCGACAATATCGCCGCCCTGCATAGAGGCGGGGCAGAATAAGTAACCAAATCCCATCAAGATACCACAAATGGGGAGACATGCCACGGGCAGCATTAAAGCTTTCCCAAGTTTCTGAAGATACTTCATAAATATCCTCCTCTCCATAATTTAAAATTTAGTAATTTATTATAAAAATCTGCTCCCAAAAGACAGATTTTCATTCACCCGCTAATATTTTTGTGTAACTTGACTATTTTTATCATTTAAAGCCTATTATATCAGTCATTTTTCACAATGTCAATGTTTTCTTTATATTTTGTTTATACTTTTTTTATATTTTATATCAAAACAAAGCTTTTCTTATCTGCATATAGCTTTTTCCGGGAAAATCCGATACAATAGAAAATAACAGACAATCAAACTTTAAGAAAGGATGTAACAGAAGCAAACTGTTGCTAAGGGAAATGATTATGATACTTACCATTCAGGACAAGGACACCCACACTACTGCTGCCATTGACTCTCTGGGAGCACAGCTGATCTCCCTGAAGGACGGACACAAAAAGGAGTATATCTGGCAGCGGGACCCGGATATCTGGCCCCGCTGTTCTCCTCTCCTTTTTCCTGCTGTGGGCAACTGCCGGAACAATGCCACCCGCTTTGAAGGCCAGTGGTTTACCATGGAAAAACATGGCTTTTGCAAGGAATCCGATTTTGCTGTCACCCTTCAGACCGAGACCTGGGCTTCCTTCCAGCTCGCAGCCAATGACTTCACCCGGCACTCCTATCCCTATGATTTTATCCTCTCCCTGACCTACCGGTTAAACAACGGGATTTTGGAGATGGATTACCAGGTGGAAAATACGGACAGCCGCCAAATCTGCTACTGTATTGGTTCCCACCCCGGCTTTATCTGTCCTCTGGAGGAGGGGGAAGCCTTTGATGACTATGAGCTGGAATTTGAACAGGAGGAGAACACCTGTGCCATGCCCTACAACCTGTCTGCCTTACAGTTTGACGCTGACAGGAAAGGGTACCATCTCAACCACACCCGGACCCTTCCCCTGTCCTATGAATTATTTGAAAATGACGCCATCTCTTTTGATGAAATCAAGTCCCGCAAGGTCGCCCTGCTTCACAGAAAGACCCGCCGGGGCGTGCTGGTCTCCTATCCGGGCTTTGAAACTGTAGCCTTTTGGACGCCATACGGAAAAAACGCCCCGTTTCTCTGTATTGAACCCTGGAACGGCTGCGGAATCCGTTCCGATGAGGATGATGAATTCATCCACAGACATCATGTACAGATCTTAAAGCCTGGTGAGACAAAACATTATTCCCTTCAGATTTGCATTCTCAAAGGATTCTGATTCGTCACATAAGTATCCTTCAGACAGATGCGGCCTCTGCCTCTTCCAGCTGGGAGGTGCAGTGGCCGCACCGGGTTGCCTCCAGAGGAATCTCACTTTTGCAGAAGGGGCAGATCTTTACTGCAGGTGCTTTGGGGGCCTCCTTCTTTTTCCCTATTCCCGCTGCCTTGTTCACCAGCTTCATCAGGCAGAACAGGATGAAGGCCATAATAATAAAATTCACCACTGAAGTCAGAAATGCCGACACAAAGCCAGCAGCATCCTGAAGAGTATAGCTTTCATGTCCAGTACACATATTTAAAACCGGATTAATAAAATTGTCTGTAAGAGATGTGACGATACCGGAGAAAGCGCCTCCGATAATCACACCTACAGCCATATCCATCACATTCCCCCGAAGGGCAAATGCCCGAAACTCTTCCAAAAACTTTTTCATAAACGCCTCCTGTTCTTTTTTCTTCTGTCCTGCTTTCATTTTGGCCGAAGAATCTCTTTATGCTTTTTTCATCTCCATGCTTTCTTTTTCCGGCTCCACACTTTCTTTTTCCGGCTCGCCTGCTTCTTCTGGAGCTGTCCTTTGGTTTCTCACCCCCACAAACACTGCCACGCTTCTGGGATGCATCTTAATATTGTCAAGGATTGGACTGCTTTCAATCGGCTCCTCCTGCCAGGTATCCACCACCATCTCCCAGTGCATATCCTCTGGCAGCGACGGCAAAAGCACCTCCAGCTCCTCCCAGTAGGCATTGGAGGCAATATAAATCAAGTCCGCCTCCTTTCCCTTTTCCACCCCGGAAAACATCACGCCCACATACCGGTCATGGGCTGCAAACTGGCCTCTCCACGGCTTTACTCCATGAAAGCTTACATCCGGAAATCCGCATGCCCCGTCGCTTACATTGGCCCTTAACACCCGATGGGCTTTTCGGAAGGCAATCATGTGCCGGAAAAATTCAAAAATATCCTGATTCTTTTCCAGCCGGTTCCAGTCCAGCCAGGAGGTGATATTGTCCTGACAATAAGCATTGTTATTGCCAAACTGAGTATTGCAAAATTCATCTCCAGCCAGGAACATGGGAATTCCCCGGCTGCACATGAGAACCGCAAAGGCATTCCGGATCATCCGCCGCCGCAGGGCATTGATCTTCGGGTCATCTGTCTCTCCCTCCACCCCGCAGTTCCAGCTGTTGTTATCCCCTGCCCCATCCGTGTTGTCCCAGCCATTTTTCTCATTGTGCTTTTCATTATAGGAATACAGATCATACAAAGTAAATCCATCATGGCAGGTAATAAAATTCACTGAGGCATTCTTTCTGGTGCTGACCTCATAGATATCTCTGGAGCCTACCATGCGAAGAGCTGCTGCCTGGGCAAAGCCCCCGTCTCCCTTCAGGTAGCGGCGCATATCATCCCGGTATCTTCCATTCCACTCTGCCCACCGGTTCCAGGAAGGGAATGTCCCCACCTGATACAGTCCCACTGCATCCCATGCCTCTGCAATCAGCTTCACATCTCCCAGGATCGGGTCAAAGGCAAGGGACTGAAGAAGCGGAGGTTTATTCATGGGCGTGCCATCCTCATTTCTCCCTAAAATGGAGGCCAAATCAAACCGGAAGCCATTGATCCGGTAAGTTGTCACCCAGTAGCGGAGGCAGTTTAAAATCATCTGATGAACAATGGGGTGATTGCAGTTCAATGTATTGCCGCACCCGCTGAAATTGTAATAATTCCCCTCTGGTGTCAGCAGGTAATAGATATTGTTGTCAAATCCCTTAAAGGAGAAAAACGGGCCGTCCTCATTTCCCTCTGCTGTATGGTTAAACACCACATCCAGATAAACCTCAATGCCGTTCCGGTTAAACTCATGGATCAGGTTTTTCAGCTCATTCCCCTCCCGGTTGTATTCCCGCTTGGAGGTATAGCTGGTATTGGGGGCAAAAAAGCTGACTGTGTTATATCCCCAGTAGTTATAAAGCTTCTCCCCGTCCACCTCCCGGTAATCCTGCATCTCATCAAATTCAAAAATCGGCATCAGCTCCACTACATTCACGCCCAGCTTTTTCAAATAAGGCAGCTTCTCCAAAAGTCCGGCAAAGGTTCCGGGCTTCACCACACCAGAGGACTTATCCATGGTAAATCCCCGCACATGAAGCTCATAAATAATCAAATCCTCCATGGGAAGCAGCGGCGGGCGCATGTCCTCCCAGTCAAAGTCATCCTTTACCACTCTGGCTTTATAATGCTGCTCTCCGGGAGAAGAATCTCCCCACTGGCTCTGTCCTGTAACTGCCTTTGCATACGGGTCCAGAAGATACTTGGTCTTATCAAAGATAAGCCCCTTCTTTGGATTATAAGGCCCGTCCACCCGGTAGGCATATTCAAATTCTTCAATGTTCAGTTTAAACACAATCATGGAATACACATTGCCGATTCGGTAATGCTTGGGAAAAGGCAGTACAGCAAAAGGTTCCTCCTCCATCCGGTGAAACAGCAAAAGTTCAATGGAAGTGGCTTCGTGGGAGTACACAGTAAAATTCACGCCGCCCGGAATAGCCGTAGCTCCATTGGTCTCATAAAATCCCGGACGGATATCAAAGCCTGCCACATGGTCCATGGGCACCAGATGAATGGTGCGGGGCAGGCTGATCTTCTCCACCACTGGCTGGGGCTCTGTTGTCTGCGCCTCTTCTTTGTCCAAAGCTTCTTGTTTTTTTATTTCATCTTTTACATCTTCCCGTTTTTCATCAGAGGTCTGTTTTTCCCTCTCTCGCAGCTTATCCATAACAAAATATCCCTCACTTTCCCTGCCGGAAAATCATGCTCCGCGCAACATGGGTCTCAACACCCAATTCCGCCATAAATCTGATTTTGAGCAAAAAAAAGAGCCTCATTCCTGTTTCCGACCAAATTTCTTATATTATATTCCAAATATGGGGAAAACTCAAGCAGAAATGTGAGGGTATTTTAATTGGATTATACTAGTGCTCCCTCCAGACAGAAAACAGAGCTGCAGGCTGTCTGGAGGGAGCACTTAGTGCTGTTTTTTGCCCAAAATGTGAAATTATTCCATCTTCATCCCAAC
>CATLIJ010000085.1 GCA_949948825.1 uncultured Clostridiaceae bacterium | reverse complement strand
TTGGAGGAGGGATTTATCCGGGAGCTGGTCAGCAAGATTCAGACTATGAGAAAGGAAGCTGGCTTTGAGGTGATGGACCGGATCATTGTGTATCAGAGCGGAAATGACCGTCTGGCAGAGCTTTTGGATACTCATAAGGCAGAGATTGGCAGGGAAGTGCTTGCAGATGAGATCCGAACCGGCACAGAGGGCGGCTATAAGAAAGAGTGGAATATTAATGGGGAAAAAACCATGTTAGGTGTGGAGAAGATCAATAGGTAACTAAAAGGAGAAAGTAAAATGAGCAAGGTTTTTAACAAAGAAGAATTTAAAAAGTCAGTTGTGTACAATGTGAAGAATCTGTTCCGGAGAACCATGGATGAGGCAACGCCTGCACAGGTGTTTCAGGCTGTATCCTATGCAGTGAAGGATGTGATCATTGATGAGTGGATTGCTTCCCAGAAGACATACGCAAAAGAAGATGCCAAGACGGTGTATTATCTGTCCATGGAGTTTTTGATGGGGCGTGCCCTGGGGAACAACATCATCAATATTATGGCTCAGGAGGAGATCCGGGAAGTTCTGGATGAGATGGGCTTTGACTTAAATGTGATTGAGGATCAGGAACCAGATCCAGCCCTTGGAAACGGCGGACTGGGAAGACTGGCTGCCTGCTTTTTGGATTCTCTGGCAACTTTGGGCTATCCGGCCTATGGCTGCGGCATCCGGTACCATTACGGAATGTTTAAGCAGAAAATTGAGAACGGCTTTCAGATTGAAGTGCCGGATGAGTGGCTGAAGGATGGCAATCCTTTTGAGGTTCGCAGGTCCGAATATGCCACTGAGGTAAAATTCGGCGGATACGTGCGGGTGGAGCGGAAGGAAAACGGCCGTGAAAAATTTGTGCAGGAAGGGTATCAGTCTGTGCTGGCAGTTCCCTATGACCTGCCGATTGTTGGGTATGGCAATAATGTGGTGAACACTCTCCGGATTTGGGATGCTCAGCCCATTAACACCTTCAGCCTGGAATCCTTTGACAAGGGAGATTACCATAAGGCTGTGGAGCAGGAGAACCTGGCAAAAACCATCTGTGATGTGCTCTATCCTAATGACAACCACTATGCAGGCAAGGAGCTGCGTCTGAAACAGCAGTATTTCTTCATTTCCGCCAGCGTGCAGCGTGCTGTGGCAAAATATATGGAGAAGCATACAGATGTGCGCAAATTCTATGAGAAGAATGTATTCCAGCTCAATGACACCCATCCTACGGTGGCTGTGGCAGAGCTGATGAGAATTTTGTTGGATGAGTATGAGTTAAGCTGGGATGAGGCATGGGAAGTTACTACCAAGACCTGCGCTTACACCAATCATACCATTATGGCAGAGGCCCTGGAAAAGTGGCCTATTGAGCTGTTCTCCCGCCTGCTGCCGCGTATTTATCAGATTGTGGAGGAGATTAACCGGCGGTTCCAGAATCAGATCCGTCAGATGTATCCAAACAATCAGCATAAGATTGCAAAAATGTCGATTATTTATGACGGACAGGTGCGGATGGCTCACATGGCTATCGCCGGAAGCTTCTCAGTCAATGGTGTGGCAAGGCTGCATACAGAGATTTTGAAGCATCAGGAGCTGAAGGATTTCTATGAGATGATGCCGGAGAAGTTTAACAATAAGACCAACGGAATCACTCAGAGACGTTTCCTTCTTCACGGCAATCCCCTTCTGGCAGACTGGGTGACTTCCAAAATCGGAAATGAGTGGATCACAGACCTTTCTGCTATCAGCAAGCTGAAGCTGTATGTGGAGGATGAAAAGTGCCAGCATGAGTTTATGAATATTAAATACCAGAACAAGCTGCGTCTGGCAAAATATATTAAAGAATACAATGGCATAGAGGTGGACCCCCGTTCGATCTTTGATGTACAGGTTAAGAGGCTTCACGAGTATAAGCGGCAGCTGATGAATATTCTTCATGTAATGTATCTGTACAACCAGTTAAAGGAGAATCCCAATCTGGACATTGTGCCGAGAACCTTTATTTTCGGCGCCAAAGCTGCGGCAGGATATAAGATTGCCAAGCTGACCATCAAACTGATCAATGCAGTTGCTGATGTGATTAATAACGACAAATCCATTAACAACAAGCTGAAGGTAGTGTTTATTGAGGATTACCGGGTATCCAATGCAGAGATTATCTTTGCGGCAGCAGATGTGAGCGAACAGATTTCCACGGCCAGCAAGGAGGCCAGCGGCACAGGAAACATGAAGTTTATGTTAAACGGCGCTCTGACCATTGGAACTATGGATGGAGCCAATGTGGAGATTGTGGAGGAAGTGGGAGAAGAGAACGCGTTTATCTTTGGCACCTCCTCAGATGAGATTATTGAGCTGGAGAATAACCGCTCTTATGATCCCATGCAGTATTTTAATAATGACCAGGATATCCGCCAGGTGCTTATGCAGCTGATCAATGGATATTTCTCACCATATGACACAGAGCTGTTCCGGGATATTTATAATTCTCTGCTGAACACTCAGAGCAGCAGTCGGGCTGATATGTACTTTATTCTGAAGGACTTCCAGATGTACGCGGAGGCTCAGAGAAAGGTGGATAAGGCTTACCGGGATCAGGAATGGTGGGCCCGGGCTGCGATGCTGAATGTGGCCTGCAGCGGAAAGTTCTCTTCTGACCGGACCATTGAGGAATATGTGAAGGATATCTGGCATTTGAAAAAAGTGACCGTAGAGGTTTAACAATAAAAACAGAATAGATCAAAGAATCCCTTCATAGACTGGTAATAGTCAGGAGGGATTCTTTTTTATGCGTAGATGGGTGATTGCAGCAGCAGTGATGATTCTGGTTCCCTGGGCGGTTTCCCTGGCCTGGATGCGGTCAGCAGGGATTCAGGCAGAGGCAGCAGGCATTTCGGCGGCAGGAGGACAGGCCGGAGGCGGGGAACCGGCAGGAGATTTGGAGGGGGCAGGGAAGGGAAGCAAAGGAGGGGAAAACGGGAGCAAAACAGCGGATGACAGTATGGGAAATATAACCAGGGAGGAAGGGGGACAGAATGCTGGGGAAGGGGGTGGAACCAATGGTGAGGGGATGGCATTGGAGGCAGGAAATGTGGCAGGAAGCAGAGAGAAAAAGGCAGGGGAAGAAGGACGGGCGGAAAGGAAGATTCTGGTAGAGCGCAAAGGAATCCGTACCTATATTGATCTGGAGGATTATCTGCCTGGAGTGATGGTCTGTCAGATGGATGGGGATTATGAGATGGAGGCATTGAAGTGTCAGGCTGTGATTGCCCGTACCTACATGTACCGGCTCATGGACGGGCGGGAGGAAATCTATGAAGAAGAGCTGGACATGGATTATCTGGGAGAGGGAGAAGGCAGCCTTTTGGGAGACCGGATGAAGCTCCTTGGCAAGCTGAAGCGGTGTCAGGAGGCTGCAGAAGCAACCAGAGGAGTTGTGATGAAGTATGAGGACCGGTATTTGCTGCCTTTGTTTCATGGAATGAGCGCAGGGCGGACCAGGACCGGGGATCTGGATTTTCCTTATCTTCAATCAGCAGAGAGCGTGGCAGATACAGAGCGGGACGATTATATGCAGGTGCTGGAATTAAGCCGCGGAACTTTCGCTGCGGCAATCAGCCAGATTCCCGGCTCTCCGGGGGTGATGGCAGATCAGCTTCCTGCTCAGATTCAGACTGTGAAAAAAGATGACGCCGGGTATATGGTGGAAATGAAAATCGGCGCCGGAACCTATTCCGGGGATGAAATCTGGTCTGCCCTGGGACTGATGTCACCTTGCTTCAGCATAGAAGGAGATGGCGATGTAATTCGGGTTCGGGTCAGAGGCAGAGGTCATGGATATGGCCTTAGTCAGGCAGGCGCAGACAGCATGGCAAAGGAGGGATGGGGGTATGAGGAAATTTTAAATCATTATTATAAAAATATCTCTCTGATTTCTGAATAACTCTTGCCGCTTTGGTAAAACTACTACCGAGGTGATAAACGGTGAAAGAGAGAATCAATCAAATGTTCAAGGACAAACTATTCCTTGTCATGCTGGTGCTGGGCCTGCTGACTATAGTTGCTGCAGCAGGTGTTGTTACAATGAATCGAGGAGACGGTCAGGAGCAGAATCCCTATGTGGAAATGCAGGGCCAGGAGGATTTGCTTGCCAAAGATCCAATTTCGGAATCTCAGATATCTGTGGCAGGTGAATCCAACGCCCGTCCTGTGCCGGAAAAGACAGAAGAAAAAGTGGTAAAACAGGAAACAAACCCAGATACAGTGGTTCAGGAAAAAACTTATGAATCTGTCCCAGGGAAGACAGAAGAAGCACAGGCAGCAGGAACCGGAAAGGATGCCGCCAAGGCTCTTGTGCTGGATTTTGCAGAGACAAGCCGGATTGGATGGCCGGTGGAGGGAAATGTGGTGCTGGATTACAGCATGGATTCCACCATCTATTTCCCGACCCTGGATCAGTACAAATGCAATCCGGGCCTGGTCATCCAGGGAGAAGTAAGCAATCCGGTGTATGCGCCTGCCAATGCACGGGTGACAGCTGTAGGCGCCAATGAGGAAATCGGCAATTATCTGACATTAGATCTGGGCAATGGGTATACAGCTCTTTGCGGACAGTTAAAGGAGGTTGCCGCCGCTGAGGGAGAATACCTGGAGAAGGGTCAGCTTTTGGGATATGTGGCAGAGCCGACCAAGTACTATACAGTTGAGGGAAGTAATATTTACTTCCAGATGAATTATGAGGGCGCATCCATTGATCCATTGGATTATCTGGAGTGACCAGAAGGAAAGCATAGCTGCTGCCAGAGCCGGTGAATATGCCGGCAGCTGGGGCAGCTGTTTTTCTTTTCTTTCCGCGGACAATGAGCCAAGTGTTGTGTTCCCCGTGAACCAATGTCATTTGGTTAGATACATGAACCGTTAAGTTAAGGAAAATCTGTCATGGAAGAATTTTGCATTTTTCAAATTGGGAAATTGATAGATGTTAAGCCTGTATTTTGGAGAGAAGTGCTTCTTGTGCCAGTTTCAAGAAGAACATCACCAGATGTATTTAAGATACAAGCAAGTTGTTTAATGGATTTTTAATGATTTGTTCGTATATAAATGAGCAATTATGTGATATACTACTGGCAGTGTTTCGCCAGATGTTACACAATTTAAAAGCTATGAGGTACATATGAATATTTTGTTTTTTATTACGCCAAAGAGTGAAGTGGCATGCGTCTATGAGGATGACTCTCTCCGGCAGGCATTGGAGCGGATGGAATTTCACAAGTATTCCGCAGTCCCCATGATTGGCCGGGACGGAACTTATGTTGGAACTTTGACAGAAGGGGATCTGCTGTGGGGAATCAAGAATCAGTATAATCTGAATCTGCGGGAGGCAGAGAGTATTCCAGTGACCACGATTCACAGGCGGATGGACAATCTGCCGGTACAGGCTAAGTCAGATATGGAGGACTTGATTGATAAGGCACTGAACCAGAATTTTGTGCCAGTAGTGGATGACCGGGGATATTTTATCGGGATTATTACAAGAAAGGATATTATTCGTTATTATTACAATAAGAAGATGCCGGGACAGGAGTAGGAGCGCAGAAACAGGCGCTCCTCCAATGACATTTATCTGGTTGACATTTTAAGAGAGGAATGGAAAGAACATGATCCGGAGGGATTCTTCGCACAATTTATCCAGTCTGGTGTGGCAAGACAGTTTAAGGGAGGCAATCCCAAATATGTTGCAGGATTGTCTGGCCCGGAGCTTGCCATTGAAGTGATTTACCGGACAGAGGGAAAAAGACCAACCGTGGAGGCGTCCGAGTATGTCTTTCCAAATCGGTCTTCACAATCCATGGCATTCTTGAAAGATCTCAAAACGTCCAAACGGCAGAGGGCCGTCGGGACGTATGACACAGAAGCAGTACAGCATGGCGGAAGCCCAAGCAGCAGTAACCCTGCATGGTCAAAGGTTTGGCAGAGAGGCTGATTCACAGCAGGGCTGAAAGACCATACAGGCAAGTACAGGGGTACACATGATATTTCCCAACATGTATCGGATGATGATACAGGGACCAAATGCCAGCGTGAACAGATAACAGGCCAGAAAAAGGGGCAGAAGCAGAAGATGTTTCTGCCTTTTTGCCAGCAAAATTCCGGCGGCAAACAGGACAAACCAGCTGTAAAAGGGAGTGAAGAAAAACAGGGAAAGTCCAGGAAGATGGACTTGTAAATTCTCACTGGTGAACCAGGAATAGTAATCCCGAAGCCAGGGAAGCTTACTTTCAATCAGAAGATTAAGCTGTTCCTTCATATAAGGACACATGTCATATTCCATATAGGCGCTGATGTCTCCGCCCATATACCATAGTCCCATGGTTTGATATAAAGCGGCTCTTATATATTCTTCAGGAAACTGCATTCCCAAATTTATCCATAACCGGATAAGATCATCTTTTCCCCGTATGTCCATGTGAAGTCCTGCTTTTACTGGATCAGAGATTTCATAGCGGTATCCCAAAAGATTGTCTTCCCATATTATATCAAGAAGGAGCTGGCGGTCTTCCTGGGAAAACTCCTCCTGGTGATATACATAACAGCGGGCCATCTGCTGCACGGGAACACTTAACATTTCAGCTGGACTTCCGTTGGCTGCATGCAACCCTTTTTTCATCACAAAAAAACATCCCTGGCTTATGAGAATGACAGATACAGACAGGCAGACAGCAGTCAGAGAAAATTTTTTCAGTCCGGGATGCTTTCTGAAAAAAAGGAAGACCAGGATAAAAATTCCTGTCATTACAGCCAGTCCATATATGGCATTATTGCGGAACAGGCACATGAGAACTCCGCAAGCCAGGAAAAACATGAGTCTGAAGCCCTGGTAAAAGCATTTGTCTTCCGCCATATCACAAATACATACAAAGACAATAAGAAACAAACTGGAAAACAGGATATCCTTTGTCGTGCTGATTCCCAGAGCCGGAAAAAACGGAAACAACAAAAAGAAAGCCCAGGTCAATATTACGGCAGCTGGATGAGTTTTTCGTTTGATCAGGAACCGGACTGCAAAAGCCATGCTTCCGGAAAAAAAGAAAAGCTGTATCAGGGAATGAAGAAAAGCGCCTGCGCTGTAGGAACCCAGGACCGCTCTTCCAAATTCCAGCAATCCGCTGGCAAATAAGGTGTGGATCAAAGGATGATGGGTATTAAAAGTCCGGGCACGAAGCTGTTCCAGCTGCCATCCGATATCATAACAGCAAAGTCCTGGAAAGAAAGCCAGCGCACAAGGAATATATCCTGCAAACAGGCTTATCCATACAATAAAAAATGTTTTGTTTAAGGAAAAGGGCAGGAAGGGCGTTTTTGCCGGCTTCAGGGAGAAGTTTACGGCCTTGCGAAACAATGGTTCTGTCCATAAAGCCAGCAGGGCAGAGGTTCCGGCCATGATGAACAGCTCTTTTCCCTTGATCCATGGTTCTGTCGGAACAGTCAGCTCCAGCCGCATTCCCATTCCCAGCAGCTCTGTAAAAATCAGAGCAAACCCCATGAAATACTCCACAAGAAAAGCTTTTTTATCTTCCTTCCAGCAGACAAGGGATTTGGGGAGAATGACCAGAGAAAGAAGAAAAATTCCAACAGGCAGGATGCCCTTGTTAAAAAAGATCCAATTGCCAATATTAGTCATTTTTAAAATATTGCTGACTGCCCATAGGGTTAGGGCAGCAATGATGACGTTTATTCCCATGATCCAATGTTTCATGTCCAGGCTCCTTTGTGTGTGATTTTAATATCATATCATATTCCAATGGGAAAGACAAGCAGCCAGTGTACCTTCAGAGGAAAAGGAGTATCCAGACGAAAAGGGCAGGAAAGGATTCCTGCCCTCTTGATGGGTTAAGCTATGAATCAGTTTGAAGCGTTGGATTTCTGAGGCTGGTCAAAAGCCGGATTAAAGGCATAGAAGTTGCGGCTGTCCAGATGATCCTGCACATCCCGCAGGGCTTCGCCGAACCGCTGGAAGTGGACAATTTCCCGTTCCCGCAGGAAACGGATGGGGTCGCAGACATCATGGTCTTTTACAACCCGCAGAATGTTGTCATAGGTGACGCGGGCTTTCTGCTCTGCTGCAATCATATAAGAACAACTTTTGATTAAAAGTTCCAGTGAATTTCAATCGGAACGTCCCTCGTTCCCGGAATACGCTTGCCAACGGATATATAATCAATCAGCGTTTCCACGATTTCACGGGTAAGGTGTTCCAAGTTGGTGTATTGTTCAATCAGTTCGCGGCGATTATCGCCCGCCGCTATTTTTTCTTCGATTTCGGATAACTGCTTTTGTCCGTCTGCGATTACACGCTCCAAGCGATCGCGTTCTGTGGTAAATTCCTTTGACATTTCCACATAATCACTTTCGGATATTAAGCCCTTGACCTTATCCATGTAAAGCTCCCGAATACCTTTTGAATATTCCGCAACCTTTTTTTCATAGACTGCTATATCGGAGAGTAACCGGGCTTTCTGTCCCTGCAAGTTATTACTGAACTCAATATTTTGCTCTAACTCGTCTTTGTCAAGGTATTCGGCCGATAAACGGTTAAGCTCGTCGATTACAAGCTGCTCCAATTTGTCAACAGAGATAAAGGAACCGATACAAGCGTCTTTTGCCACATGGCGGTTTGAGCATTGCAGATAGTGTCTGCCCCGATTTTTGGAAGATCTCATGGTGTAGCCGCAGTTAGCACACCGGGCTTTTCTCGCAAACAGACCGATTGTACCAATGTCAAAAGGCTTTGCCCTTTGTGAGATTAACGCCTGTACTCTGTCCCATAATTCACGGTCAATAATCGGTTCATGCGTTCCCTCGACAACATACCATTCACTTTTGGGACGGGGCTTGTTCTGCTTTGTCTTATACGATACGCTGCCATATTTGCCCTGTACCATATTTCCGATATAGATTTCATTGGTCAGCATATCAGAAATAGCAAAGTATTTCCAAAGGGTGCTGTTTTTGGTTTTGGGCTGCTGGTAGCGTAGACCATGCAAACGCTTATATTCAGTTGGATTTGGTATGCCCCGGTCATTGAGCATACGGGCGATTGCAGTTTTTCCGTAACCTTGTGCAAATAGGGTAAATACTTCACGGACAACGGCAGCGGCTTCTTCGTCGATGATCAAGTGTCCCTTTTGATCGGGGTCTTTCTTGTAGCCATAAAGAGCAAACGCACCAATGTGAAAACCGTTTACCCGTCTGTTTGTTAAAACGCTGCGGATATTTTCGGACATATCCTCTAAGTACCATTCATTGACAAGCCCGTTGATTTGACGGGATTTTTTA
>CATLIJ010000084.1 GCA_949948825.1 uncultured Clostridiaceae bacterium | reverse complement strand
ACAAGGAGATGGTGATTTCCTTAAGGCCGGGGATGATAAGGGATCGGGACGAGCTGATTCATAAGCTGATTGATATTCAGTATACCCGCAATGATATGGACTTTCACCGGGGAACCTTTCGGGTGAGAGGAGATGTGCTGGAGGTGTTTCCGGCGTATTCCGGAAGCGAGGCATACCGGATTGAGTTTTTTGGAGATGAGGTGGAACGGATCACGGAGATTGACGGGCTGACCGGGGAGGGAAGGCTGGAGCTGGGGCATGTGGCGATTTTTCCTGCTTCTCATTATGTGGTTCCCAAGGAGAAGCTTCAGCTGGCCACAGAGAATATTCTGGAGGAAATGAAGGAGCAGGTGGCATATTTTAAAAGTGAGGATAAACTTTTAGAGGCCCAGCGGATTGGAGAGCGGACCAATTTTGATGTGGAGATGATGCGGGAGACCGGGTTTTGCTCAGGCATAGAGAATTATTCCCGCCATTTGACCTTTGGAAAGCCGGGAGAGCCGCCATGGACGCTCATTGACTATTTTCCAGATGATTTTCTGATCATTATTGATGAATCGCACATTACCCTTCCTCAGGTCAGGGGAATGTATGCAGGAGACCGGTCCCGCAAACAGACTTTAGTGGACTTTGGCTTTCGCCTCCCGTCGGCGCTGGATAACCGTCCTTTGAATTTTGGTGAGTTTGAGAGCAAGATTGACCAGATGCTTTTTGTATCAGCTACTCCCAATGTGTATGAGGCAGAACATGAGCTGATGCGGGTGGAGCAGATTATCCGCCCCACGGGGCTTTTGGACCCGGAGATTTCCGTGCGGCCTGTGGAGGGACAGATTGATGATCTGATTTCTGAGGTGAATCAAGAGGTTGAGAAGCATAATAAGGTGCTGATTACCACATTGACCAAGCGGATGGCAGAAGATCTGACCGATTACATGCGGGAGGTGGGGATTCGGGTCAAATACCTTCATTCGGATATTGACACTTTGGAGCGGGCAGAGATTATCCGGGATATGCGTATGGATGTATTTGATGTTCTGGTGGGAATTAATCTTTTGAGAGAGGGCCTGGATATACCGGAGATTACCCTGGTGGCTATTCTGGATGCGGATAAGGAGGGATTTCTCCGGTCAGAGACTTCTCTGATTCAGACCATTGGAAGGGCGGCCAGAAATGCAGAAGGTCATGTGATTATGTATGCGGATACTATTACAGATTCCATGCGGACAGCTATTGAAGAGACGAACCGGAGGCGGCAGATCCAGCAGAAATACAATGAAGAACACAATATAACGCCAACCACCATCAAAAAGGCAGTTCGGGATCTGATTGCGATTTCCAAAGCAGCGCAGGCAGATTCCAAAGCTTTTGACAAAGATCCGGAATCCATGGATGCAAAGGAGCTTGGAAGACTGGCAAAGGAGCTGCAGAAGAAGATGAACCAGGCTGCAGCAGAGTTGAATTTTGAGGAAGCGGCTGTGCTGCGGGATCGTATGCTAAAGGTAAAAAAGATGTTGCTGGAGGTTGAAGAATGAGGCTGAATGAGGGGAAGGTTGGCAGCACGTATGTAGTCAGAAGTGTAACGGCAGAGGATGCAGTTACCCGTCGGCTGGAGGCTTTGGGAGTCAATGAAATGACCCTGGTGACAATCCTGAATAAAAAAGGCAGCGGTTCTGTGATTTTTAAGGTTCGGGGAACCCGGCTGGCTGTGGGAAAAAAGATTAGCGATGGGATTTCAATAGAGGAACTAAGCCGGATAAAGGAGGAACGGTGACGTGGAGAGAAATCAAAATGAGATCTGTGTGGGTTTTGTGGGAAATCCCAACTGCGGCAAGACCACATTGTTTAATGCTTTTACCGGAGCAAGCCTGAAGGTGGCCAACTGGCCGGGAGTTACCGTAGAACGGGTGGAGGGACGTGCCAGCTATAAGGGGCGTCCCATTCGTGTGATTGATCTTCCTGGAATTTACAGCCTGACTTCCTACACAATCGAGGAAATCGTCACACGGCGATGCATTGAGGAAGGGGAAGTGGATGTTATCATTAATGTGGTGGATGCTTCTTCTCTGGAAAGAAACCTTTATCTGACACTGCAGCTTCTGGAACTGAAAAAACCAGTAATTCTGGCTTTAAATATGATGGATATTGTGGAAGAGCGGGGGATGGAGATTGATTTGCATCGTCTTCCGGAGATGCTGGGATATATTCCGGTGGTTCCGGTTTCAGCGCGGAAAAGAACCGGGCTGGATGTGCTTTTGCATGCAGTTGTCCATCATTATGAAGAGGAGCCTCAGGGGGTGGTGGTCCGGTATGACAACCAGATTGAGGAAAAGATCAGACAGATTCAGGAGATTTTGTATGCCAAGTACGGCGAAATGGAAAATATGCGCTGGCATGCAGTGAAGATGCTGGAAAAGGATACAGAGGTGCAAAACGATCATCCGGTTGATGTGGAGCATATTGTGGGAGATGGCTATGAAAAAGAATTGATCAACCAAAAGTATGACTACATTGAGGAGGTCATTGAGGAGTGCCTGTTCAATAAAGAGGAACGGGCTGCTTCCACGGACCGGATTGACCGGTGGCTGACCCATCCTGTTTGGGGAACCTGGATGTTTTTGGGGATTATGGCAGTGGTGTTTTTTCTTACATTTTCTGTGGGCGATTATCTCAAGGGATATTTTGAGACCGGATTAGACTGGTTTTCCGGCGCAGTCTATGAGATTCTGACCCGGATGCATGCCTCTTCCTGGATGATTTCCCTGGTGGTGGATGGGATTGTGGCAGGGGTGGGAGGCATTTTAACCTTTCTTCCTAATATTTTTATATTGTTTCTGGCTCTGGCCTTTCTGGAGGACAGTGGTTATATGGCAAGGGTGGCCTATGTAATGAATGAGATTATGGGGCGTGTGGGATTGTCTGGAAAAGCCTTTCTTCCCATGCTGCTGGGGTTTGGGTGTACCGTGCCTGCTGTCATGGCATCCAGGGCTTTGCCAAGTGAGCGGGACCGGCGGCGCACGATTCTGATTACGCCATTTATGTCCTGTTCTGCCAGATTGCCGATTTATGTTTTGTTTGCACAAATATTTTTTGCTGATTATGCTCTTTGGGTTGCCTATTCTCTTTATCTGATTGGCCTTGCCACAGCAATTCTGATTGCCTTTGTGGTACATAAGCTGGATCAGACCGGGGAGGAGGATGCCCTTTTGATTGAGCTTCCGGAATATAAGACGCCTAATGTGAGGACCGTCTGGATCTATGTGTGGGATAAGGTGAAGGACTATCTGTCCAAAGCGGGAACCACCATATTCCTGGCATCCATTGTGCTGTGGTTTGTGCTGAATTTCGGAATGTCCGGGTATGTCACAGAGGTAACAGAGAGCTTTGCCGCCGGATTTGGCCGGATTCTGGCTCCGGCTCTAAAGCCGGCAGGGCTTGGCTCCTGGCAGATCGCAGTGGCCCTGATCTCCGGGCTTTCGGCTAAAGAGGTGGTGGTCTCAAGCTTTTCCGTATTGTACGGGGTGAGCAACATTAATTCCGGCGCAGGCATGAGCCAGCTGTCTGCCAGTCTTGCTGCCGGAGGCTTTGGCTGGGCGAATGCCTATGCCTTGATGGTGTTCTGCCTCATGTATACTCCATGTGTGGCGGCCATCGGCGCGATTCGCAGGGAGACCCGCTCCTGGAAATTTACATTGGGCCTTATGGGATTTCAAATCCTGATTGCCTGGAGTGCATCTGTACTGGTATATCAGGTGCTGAAGTGTCTCTTAAGCATGTTTTAGGATGGACCGGAGGAGCCGGACAAATCATCGCTGCCTGCGAGGATATGAAGCTGGTCGTCTTTGCGGGTGTAAAGATAAATATGGTTAGAAAGCTGGTCCTCCACCGGAACCTCGGAATGGTTGATCTGAACTACCATAGCGTTGAGATAATCATAGGAAAGTCCCTGTTCATCAGGGGTCAGGAGAACTTCGTGGATGCTGGAGGGAAGGACGATCAAGTCTCTTTCAAAAGAATCTGCGAAGTTTTTTAACAAGTCCTGATAAAGAATGCAGCATGCGCCATAGATTCCGGTCTGATTGCTAAGCACATAGAGCGGGGAGGGATCATTTTCCTCCTCCAGAAGCTGCTCCAGGGCCTCTTCGCTGTAATCCTCTCCCATATGCTGACGGGCAATCTCCTTCATGACGTCTGACATGCTTTGAATCTCTGCTGGATAAGCTTTGGGGGTGTTTTCCGTGCCAGACTAAAAAGCTTTTTAGGGGTGGTCTGCCAGCGCTCTAAAAGGTCATTGTGAATCAGCGCTGTCATCTGTCCGGCAGGATTGCGGTCAAGAAACAGATAAAATACAATAGCCAGATCCAGACAGGGAATGTGCGGAATTTCCAAGAGAAGCTTTTCATTGGAATCAGCATGAATCAGCTTCATCATAACCCTGGATTTCATGGCGTCAAAATCTTCGAGACTTTCTTCGCTGGCAAAAGGCGGAAGGTCCTGTCCAAACAGGTCTTTAATATCCTGACAGATCTCCGGAATGGTCATTCCGTCCAGATATTGTTCGTAGTACGGATTCAGATAAACCACGGGCGTCACATGAGAGCCTGTTGTCTGAATGCTTAATCCATCCAGTAAAATACCATTGTTTTTAGGGACCGGACGAATAATGATCTGCTGTTCTTCTGTCAGCATGCCCTCTAAAGTCTTGTTTACAGTTTCCAAAAAATTTGTGTAATTCATAAAGATACCTCCCAGATTGTATAGAAATTTAGAAAATCAGAATATAACAGTAATCATTATATTAGATTTTATGCAGTTTTGCAAGGGGAAAAAATAATGAAAAAATGAAAATTTTGAAAATTTTAGAAAAAAAATAAGAACCTGGTTGTAGTTTGGCCCAAAAGCAGATAAAATAAGATTGGACTAAGCAGACGAATGGATAGATAAGGAAACAGATTATATGAATCACATGATGAAAAAGGTTGGAATTTTGTTTGGTGTTTTTGCAGCAGCATTGGCAGTGTATATGATTGGGAGCCGGGATTGGACAGGAACCGGAGAGACAAAGTATCTGGTATTTGATGAAGCAAGCCTGCCGGTAGTATATGTGGAGATGCTGGGAAGAGAGATGAATCCCATGCATGGCTACCGGCAGGATATGGGCAATGCGGCGGCGCGGGACAGCCTTACCATTCTTCCTGAGGACCGGGCTTTGCGGATTCATATGGAAGGAGGCAGCCAGACCATACTTGGAATCCGTTACGAAATCCGAAGCCTGGATTTACAGCGTCTGGTGGAGCATACCCGTCTGGATACCTGGGATACAGGAGAGGATGGGGTAAGGGCAGTGCTTCCCATACAGAATTTGCTGGCTGAGGACCGGGAATATTTGCTGAGGCTGGATGTGGATACGGAATCCATGGGAACGGTTTGTTACTATACCCGGATTATTTGGACAAATCCGGAAAAAGCGAAATCCATGGTGGATTTAGCCACAGATTTTTCCACCAGGACTTTTTTCTATGATCAGGCTCAGGGGCTGGTGACTTATATGGAGCCTACCAGCAGTGAGGATAATAGTTCATTTGGACATACCTGTATCCACTCCAGTTTTTCTCATTTGACCTGGGGTGGCTTAAAGATGGAGCAAGGCGGTCCGGTGCAGGTGACTTTGAAGGAGATGGATGGAATTATGGGCTGTGTCAGCCTGAATTATCTGGCTTTCAGAGAAGGGGCATTTGGCAGGGAACGTTATCAGGTAGAAGAAAGCTTTACAATGAAGTGGAATGAAATCCGGACTTATCTCATGGATTATGAGCGGGTTGTGGATCAGATTTTCAGCGGAGTCCGCACAGATTATGCAGGCAGAAGGCTCACTCTTGGCATAACCAATGATGAGCGGGTGGGAGCCAGAAAGAGTCCGGATGGCAATATAATCGCATATCGGGTAAATCGGGATTTGTGGAGCTATGATCAGGAGGAACGTCATGGAACCAAGATTTTTTCTTTCCGGGGGAGCGGTGAATCCAGCATACAGAATTCCTTTAATCAACATGATATTCACATTCTTCAGGTAGAGGATACGGGAAATATGGATTTTCTCGTATATGGGTATCAGAACCGGGGAAACCATGAGGGGCATTTTGGCATTGTGGGATACCGGTATGACAGAGAAAATAATGTGCTTCAGGAATTGTTTTTTATTCCGGTAAAAGCTTCCTTTGGGGAATTGGAGGCAGACTTAAATCAGCTGACATACCGTTCTGGATCTGATATGCTGTATCTGTATCTGGACCATGCGGTTTATGGAATTGATCTGAAGAGCAATGAGGCCATGATTGTGGCAGATGGACTGGAGGAGGGAAGCTTTGCGGTCAGTACGGATCATGCGCGGTTTGCATGGCAGGAGGGCGGAAAACGGTATGAAACCGTGATGCTTCATCTGATGGATTTGGAGACAGGAGAAAAGCATGATATTCGCGGAAATGAGAATGAATATGTGCAGACATTGGGATTTGTGGGAAGAGATCTGGTTTACGGAATTTCAAAGGCAGGAGAACAGTGGATTTCCAATGGCAGAACAGAAGGGTATCCCATGTATGCGGTAGAAATTATCAATGATGAAATGCAGGCGGAAACCAGGTATGAAAAGGATGGATATTATATTAACAGTGTGATGGTGGATGACAGCCGGATTCATCTGGAACGAATGACAAAGACTGGCGAGTGGAGTTATGTGGAAGCGCAGGAGGATACCATTGTGTGCAATGTGGATATGGGGCCGGGAAGTCTGGAGGGAATCGGATGGTTTGCCTCTCAGGAGCGGGGCCGGGTCTATTTTGTTCAGTTGGATGAAGAGATTCGGAGCGGTAAGGGAATCCGTAACGGAGCGCCGGAGAAGGTGGGGGCAGAAGCTGCCTGTCTGCTGGAGCTTAAGTCAGATTCCCAGTTTCAGGGTCTTCGGTTTTATGCTTATGGAGGAGGTTGGCTTTTAAAAATTACTTCTGATTTTACCCGTGCAGTGGAAACTGCTTATGAGCGCATGGGCATTGTGACAGATCAGAACCAACAGATTCTCTGGAGCAGGGTGAATCGCGGCAGCATAAAGAATATCCGTGATCCTCTGACTGCCTTTGCTGCGGTGGAACGTCATCTGGATGGATTTTCCTCCAGCCGGAGCTATAATGACGGAGTGGCTCTTTTGGATGCGCGGGGCTGCAGCATGGCTCAGATGCTGTATTTTGTGGATCAGGGGATTCCGGTAATCGGATACACGGGGGAAGGCTCTTATCTGCTGCTTTGTGGATTTGACCAGTATAATGTGTCCGTGTATAATCCGGCTACCAGGGAGATTACCAAAGTGGGGCTTAATGACAGCACGGAATATTTCCGGACAAGGGGCAATGATTTTGTGTGCGGGGTGGAGATGGAGTGACAGGCAGGAAGCACCGCATGTCCATCCAATGTGGGAGCAGACATGAATTGTTACGGCTGATATAAGCGATTTGCAGAGAACTATATGGAAATCCTTGCATATTTTTGGAAATCTATTATAATAAATAGTGTAGTTTTCATGTGTTTTTCAGGAAGGAGACAGGAGATGGACATTCGTTATTCTGCGAATCAAAGAGACTTTAAGCGTTATACTACAGAGGAGACCAGAAGGGAATTTCTCATTGAGAATCTGTATGTGGCCAATGAGGTGGTTGCAGTATATTCTCATGTGGACCGTATGGTTACTTTGGGCTGTATGCCTACCACAGAGACGGTATCGATTGACAAGGGAATTGATATCTGGAAAAATTTTGGAACACAGTATTTTCTGGAGCGGAGAGAGGTCGGGATTTTTAATATTGGCGGCAGCGGGACTGTGACTGTGGACCAGGAGACTTTTCATATGGGATATAAGGATTGTCTGTATGTGACAAAGGGGGCAAAGGAGGTTCTTTTCTCCAGTGATGATTCATCGGCTCCGGCTAAATTTTATATGGTAAGCGCGCCAGCTCACAAGGCATGCAAGACAACATTTATTCCGATTGAAAAGGCAGCCAAGAAGCCGCTTGGCGCGGCAGAGACCTCCAATAAGCGGGTGATCAATCAGTTTATTCATCCGGATGTGCTGGAGACCTGTCAGCTTTCTATGGGAATGACAGTGCTGGAACCGGGCAGTGTGTGGAATACAATGCCAGCTCATACTCATGAGAGGCGCATGGAGGTTTACATGTATTTTGAGATCCCGGAGGGAAATGTGGTCTTCCACATGATGGGAGAGGGACAGGAGACCCGCCATATTGTAATGCAGAATGAACAGGCTGTGATCAGCCCCTCCTGGAGTATTCATGCAGGCGCGGGAACCAGCAGCTATACCTTTATCTGGGCCATGGGAGGAGAAAACCAGGCATTTGACGATATGGATACGATTCCGCCTGTACAGATGCGGTAAATCGTTATCAATATAATGTTACTTTTTAAATATTTAAGAATACAGGAGGACAGGCACTATGGTATTGGATCAGGCAAAGAATCTGGACTTTTATAAGAGTCTGGGGGTGGAAGGGCGCTATGCCAAGGCAGTGGAGTGGCTGAAGGCCAATGATCTGGCTGCTCTGGAGAATGGAAAGTATGAGATTGACGGGAAGAATGTGTATGCCAATGTCATGACTTATACAACCCTGCCCTGGGAGGAGGCCAGGTATGAGGCCCATAAGGATTATACGGATATCCAGTATGTGATTGACGGAACTGAGGTTATGACCTATGCGCCTGTGGAAGCGTTGAATGCTGTGGGAGAATATAATGCAGAGAAGGATGTGATCAAATTTGATAATGAGAATCCTGGTCTGCAGGTGATCTGCAATGAGGGGGATTTTATGATCTTCTTTCCATGGGATGGCCACAAACCCAAGGCTGCCAATGGAGCGCCGTCTTTTGTAAAAAAGGTGGTTGTGAAGATTAAAGAGAATTAAAAGTTACAGTTCACGGGGCGGGGAATCTGGCATGAATTTGGGTGTCAAGCTCGCTTGAAAGCCCAAATTTATGCCAGATTCCACATCAGGCGAACGCCTGATGCTTCTTGTCCGTCGAACACGGGCAAGAAGATGCCCCCCGTGAACAGTAATAATTACAAGAACACTGGCAGGGAGGACAAACTGTGGTTTTTGGAGAAGCAAAAGGTTGCAGCCGCTTGTCAGCCAAGCTTTTTAGTAGGAAATAGCAGTTTCTTATGGACATTGGTATGGAAATACTATATAATTGACTGGGACAGCTCATTTTGATTTTTTACTGAAAAGGGGGATGGGCATGTATTCGTTTGATGCCCGGATTCGTTACAGCGAAGTGGGAGAGGATCAGCAGCTGACGG
>CATLIJ010000083.1 GCA_949948825.1 uncultured Clostridiaceae bacterium | reverse complement strand
ATGCTTGGCATGCTTGTGTTTTATTATCCAGTTGAGAATGTATTGTCTGGATGGCTGCCCCAATATGCAGACAGCCTTCGATATATGGCGATCTTGTTTCCTATGTGTTTGTTTGAATGTAAAATGAGTCTGCTTGTATCTACTTATATGAAAGCCATGCGGAAAGAAAAATGGCTGATGCAAGTGAATTTTATTACACTTGGAATTAGTGTTATTTTGACATTTTTCAATGTATATATTCTGCAAAATTTGGATTTCACGATCTTATCTGTGGTTATATTGTTGGGATTTCGAAGTGTAACAGCGGAATTATTGCTGTCTCATGAATTTCATCAGTCGATGGTTCGAATTAATCTGGAAGAAATTGTTTTGTCTTGTGTGTTTATGGGAGCCAGCTGGTTCGTACAGGGGTATAAAGGTGTATTGATTTATTTGGCATGCTATTTGTTTTATTTGTTTTTTCATAAAGAAGATATAGAATTTTTGATAAAAAGAAATTGAGGGAGGAATGAAAAATAATGTTTTTCGTTAATATTTCAAAGTTGAGAAGCAAAATGGAAAAAAACGAAGCTTCTTATTTAGTTGTCAGGTTTCTAAGAAAATCTGGGGTGGTGCATCTTTTTCATATGATTCAATCCGAGTACAAGATGAAAAAATTAAGGGGAGGGGCAAAACCGGATTTTTGTAGTTTTTATCAGACAAACAAGGAAAAATTTTATAAATTAATGAATTTATTGGAGGACGATTTTTCAAAAGATACGCTTCAGGCAGTTATAAAATATCGTTGTACTCTTAACATTCATTGTTTGGATTCTGTTTATATTGCAACACAATATTTTTTGAAGGATATTTTGCCTCCAACAGAAGGAGAAGGGTTTGTGGATGGTGGAGCATATATTGGAGATACAGCGAATGTTTTCTTTAAAGCTTATATTGGAGGCTATCATTATAGTTATTATGCGTGGGAACCGGATAAATTTAACCGCAAGCGGCTGAAAAATAAATTGAAAAATAAAAATATAGAGATTATTCCCTATGGAATGTGGAGTTCAAAAGATAGTTTGCGATTTTGTGCTGCTGCAACTGCTGGTTCTGGAATCAGTGAAGAAGGGGACAGTATGATTTCGGTAAACTCTATTGATCAAGTTCATAAAAATCATTCTATCACATTTATTAAAATGGATATCGAAGGGGCTGAGGTGGAAGCGCTGAAGGGAGCTGTAAACATAATTCAGACACAGAAACCTAAATTGGCAATCAGTATTTATCATAAACCGGAATATAAACTGTATATTCGTCATCATTCTGATAATGAATCGGATACTGTCTTATATGCAACAGTCTGAATTGTAACACTTTAGAAAAAAGAAAGAAAGTTTTTCCAAAACGATAATAGTATTTTGCAAAATCATGTGATAAAATTAAAAGAGAAATAAGCATAAACTGGAAAAAACAGGCAAAGAGAAAGCTATGGGAGGAGCAGGTGACGCCAAAGAGCAGAAGAACTTACACAATACAGAAGAAAGCACGGATTCCTGGGCAGGGAAAACCAAAGGATATATCCCTTAAGATGATGTTTCGCAATAATGACAGCTTTGCGGAAGTTTTTAACCGAAATGTGACAAAAGACAATCCTATTGATCCGGAAGCTTTGTGTGAAATGGATACAGATGAGATTTCAATGCTTCAAATTCAAAAGGGCAGAAGAGCAGCATTGGAACAGTTTCGGGATGTGGTGAAGGGACTAGGCAGGGAGTCTGTACTGGTTATCCTTGGAGTCGAGAACCAGATGTTGGTAAATTATATGATGCCATACCGGGTGCTGGAATTAGAGATGATTAATTATGGCAGGCAGATTTCGGTGATAAGAGAACAGCATAAAACGGAACAGGAGAATCCGAAAACCAAAAGAAAGCTTTGTCCCTCGGAATATGTGGGGAATTTTTATAAGGAAGACCGGATTAAACCAGTTCTTTGTCTGGTTTTGTATTATGGAAAGGAAGAGTGGGACGGACCTTTTAGCATGTCAGATATGTATGTGGATAGTCCGTGGTCAAAGCTGGCCTTTCATCATCCCATGTATCTTTTGGATGTGAGGCATATGGAGGAAAAAGAACTGGAAGAATACTCAGATAATCTGCGCCCGTTTTTTGGCTTTTTAAAGTATGAAAATACGGATTTGTTGGAAGGATTTATAGAAAAAAACCAGGAACAGTTTGAAAATCTGCCCAATCAAACTGTGGAGGCTCTGGCGGAGCTGGCAGATTCCATAGAACTGAAAATAATTCAGAAAGAGTGTAAGACCGAAAAGGGAGGCGTGAATATGTGTAAAGGAATCCAGATGATGATAAAAAAAGGAGAGGAACGGGGGATAAGGATTGGAGAAGAGCGCGGTGAAAAACGTGGAGAAAAGCGTGGAGAAAGAACCAAAGCAATGGAAATTGCCAAAAATATGATCTATGCCAATGAATATGGGGAAAAGATTGTGCTGTATACAGGATTGAGAAGACCAGCAGTGAAGCAGTTGGCAAGGAAGTTGGACAGAACTGTGATTTGGACTAATAAAATAAAGAAGCAATAATCAAAAACTGGCCTTCGGAGATTCTTTTCGGAGGCCAGTTTTTGGTTATTGCTTCTTTGGCGTCAGAAGAAGCTGCGGGAAAATCTTGACCGGAAAGTCCGGGCCTTACCCTGTGCCGCATTCATTGACACAAGAATAATTATTTATTTGCTGTCACACATCAGATTTTCAGTTGTCTAATTCAATGTAGGATGATTTTTAAATTCCTGACAAAAGGCTGTTTTAAGAACAGCGGAAAGAGAGAAAACCATGAATCAATCAAAAGACAAGGAATTGCAGGTATGGATTGACCAGGCGATTGCAGGGGATAAGCAGTCATTGGAAAACCTGCTTGCCGGGGTACAGGATCTGGTGTTTAACCTTTCCTTAAGAATGCTTGGAACACTTCCAGATGCAGAGGATGCTTCCCAGGATATTTTATTAAAGGTTATGACCCACCTTTCATCATTTCGGAAGGAGAGCAGCTTTTCCACCTGGGTATTTGCCATTGCTGTGAATCATCTGAAAAATTACAAGAAGCACATGTTTGCCAGATATCCTTTAAGCTTTGACGATTATGGGGATGATATTCTTCACGCAAGGATTCTGGAGGTGCCGGATTTGACCCAAAATGTGGAGAAGGCAATTCTGGCGGAGGAACTGAAGCTGTCCTGTACCAATGTGATGCTGCAGTGTCTGGACACAGAAAGCAGATGTATTTTTATTATGGGAACCATGTTTCAGGTGGACAGCAGGATTGCCGGGGATATCCTGGGAATTACACCAGAGGCATATCGGCAGCGGCTGTCCAGAGTGCGGAGAAAGATGGCAGATTTTTTAAGAGAATATTGCGGTGAATATGGAAAGGGAAAATGTCATTGTGAGGAAAGAGTCAACTACGCAATCCAAAACCACCGGATTCATCCTTCCAGGCTGGATTTTTGCCATGCTGTGCCAAAACAGGTTGCTCTTGAGGTGACAGCAGCCATGGAGGAGATTGATGAGATTTCCCAGGAGTTTTCCTTCTGCCGGACCTATGAGTCTCCGGAAAGGCTGAAACAGTTTTTGACAGACTTTTTAAACGGAAAATCTTTTTCGGTTGTGAAGAATGGATAGGAGGGAGAGACTATGGACACGCTGAAGATTTTAACATACCTGACCAATTTAAATGAGAATAATAACCGGGAGTGGTATCATGCCCATAAGCAGGAATATAAGGAGGCCAATGGGGAGTTTGAGGCTCTGATTCAGGAGCTAATCGTAAAAATCGGGGCCTTTGACCCAGGCATTCTTCACAATGAGCCAAAGGAACTGACCTTTAAGCTGGTGAGGGATACCCGGTTTAGTCATGACAAATCCCCCTACAATCCAGCATTCCGGGCTCATATTTCTGCCATGGGGAAGTTGCCTGTGCCAGTTGGATATTATTTGATGATCAAGCCGGGGAACTACTCTTTTCTGGGAGGCGGGCTGTTTGCGGATATGTTTAAGGATGCTACTGCCATGGTGAGAAATTATATTGCAGTTCATGGCAGGGAGTGGGAGGAAGTGATACAAGCACCGGATTTTCAGAAAATTTTTACTGTACAGGGAACCGCTCTGAAAAATGTTCCGGCTGGCTTTGACAAGGAACATCCCCAGGCAGCTTATCTGAAAATGAAAAGCTGGTATCTGGAATACCCGGTTTCGGATGATGAGATTACAAACGGAGAGGCATTTGTCACATTGGCAGTAAAGATTTTTCAGAGGATGAAGCCTTTTCAGGATTATTTGAACCGTGCTCTTGAGGGGTTTCAGATGCCTGCAAGATAGGAACTCTTCTATTGACAAAATTTGACAAAAAATGGTAAGATAAAAGCAATCATGCAGGTAACAGGAAGTGAAATTTACAGGATGAGAAAGGATAAGGGCAGGCATGGCAGAATATTTATCACCTGGAGTCTATGTGGAGGAATTTGAATCCGGATCAAAACCAATGGAGGGGGTCAGCACCAGTACGGCAGGCTTTATCGGATTTGCTGAGCGGGGGCCGGTGGAAGGGGTTCCCCAGCTGGTGACGAATCCAGCTGATTTTAAGAGAATGTATGGCGGATATTTGTCAGAGAATGAGTTTGGAGAGTACCGCTTTCTGGCATATGCCATTGACCAGTTTTTCTTAAACGGAGGTTCTCGCTGCTTTGTATCCCGCGTGGCGCCAAAGGACGCTGCCTGTTCAGTGGGATATGCCCCTTCAAAGGAGGCGGCAGTGATTCGTCTGGAAGCGAAAAATCCCGGAATATGGGGAGACAATATTCGGATCGTGGCAGCCCCTGCCAGCAAAGCCAGGACCCAGGTACTGGAGACGTTGGAAATGGCCGGAGGAAAGCGGTATGTGGTGAAGAACGGGGCTGGTTTTCATGCAGGAGATGTGGTGGCTTTTACAAATGGAGAGCAGGTGATTTATAATAAGGTAGTGAAGAGTCAGGATAATATTTTGACCTTGGAGCAGGAATTTACAGAAGATGTGGTGGATAAAGAGCTGCTTCCTGCCAAGGTTCTGACTACCTGTGAGTTTAGTCTGGAGATCAGCTGCAATGACCTTGTGGAGGTTTATGACAATTTGTCCCTGAATATAAGTTCTTCTGCCTACATAGAGAAAAAGCTGGCCAAATCAGATTTGATCACCGTTCAGTGCGTGGGAGCGGGAGAGGGTCTTATTGCTCCCTTTGAGGCAATCGCAGGACCTGGAAAGGCTGTGGCTTCCATTGTTCTTACAGGAGGCAGCAATGGCAGTGTGTCTTCTGTCACCGCGGCAGAGTTTATTGGGGAAGATTACGGCGCTGGAAAACGCACTGGCATTCAGTCATTTTTGGACAATGACATGGTTTCTTTGATGGCAGTTCCAGGGGTGACTGATCCCAATGTACAGCTGATGCTGGTGGCTCATTGCGAAAAGCTGGGAAGCCGTTTTGCTGTGCTGGATATTCCAAGGGATGCCAGGAAGGTGCAGGATCTCATTGCCCATCGTGATATATTTGACACCAATTATGCTGCCCTTTATCATCCCTGGCTCAATGTGTTTGATCCTCTGGACAAGAAGAATATTGCCATTCCTCCTTCTGGTTCTGTTTTGGGAATCTATGCCAGAAGCGACAATACGAGAGGAGTTCACAAGGCGCCGGCGAATGAGGTGGTCCGGGGCTGTGTGGGGCTGGATTGTCAGTTTAACACAGGGGAGCAGGATATTTTAAATCCCAGGGGAATCAACCTGATCCGTTCTTTCCCCGGACAGGGAATCCGGGTATGGGGCGCCCGGACCGCTACCAGCAATGCCAGCTGGAAATACATTAATGTGCGCCGTCTCTTTATTTTTATTGAGGAATCGATCAAAGCCAATACCAGCTGGGCAGTATTTGAACCAAATGATGAGGTACTATGGGTTCGGGTTCAGCGGACCATCAGCGTATTTTTAAATGGCCTGTGGAGGGGAGGTTCACTGGCCGGGACTTCTCCGGAGGAGGCGTTTTTCGTAAATATTGGCCGCGATACCATGAGCCAGGATGATATTGACAATGGCAGGCTGATCTGCGTGATCGGCGTGGCTCCGGTGAAACCAGCAGAATTTGTAATCTTCCGCATTTCACAGAAGACGGCAGATGCTGAGTAAAAGGCTTACAAAAGAACTGTAACGTATTTTTGGAAGGGAGAAGCAATCATGGCAGGATATCCGCATGCAAAATTCAGATATAAGGTAGAGATTGACGGGCTGGAGGCTGGCGGTTTTTCAGAGGTGACAGGCTTTGACGCGACGATTGAACCAATCGAATACCGGGAAGGGGATATGACCGCAGAGACACCCATGAAGATTCCGGGCTTGAAAAAGTATGGAAACATTACATTAAAGCAGGGAGTTACGGATTCCAAGGTGCTTTATGACTGGATTACCACAGGAATCAATGGAGCGATTGAAAGAAAGACTCTGACCATCACCCTGCTCAATGAGACACAGGCGCCGGCAGCCTCCTGGCAGGTGATTAATGCATGGCCTACCAAATATACAGGTCCGGATTTTAACGCAACCTCTTCCGAGATTGCTATTGAGACTCTGGAAATTGTACATGAGGGGATGACCAGAGTATCCTAAAACCGGCGCGTAACCGTTCATGCGACAGTGTTTCTGTGGCTTTAAGCTGCTGTGCCGAAGATTAACGGACCCTGTGGAGACCATTTGCGGGGTCCTGTTTTCATATCAATATTCTGGAAAAGAGGACAAGGGATGTTTCAGACAGAGTTTAATTTTACCCTTCCCAAGGGATATCTTGACAGGGAGGGGAACCTTCACCGGGAGGGAACCATGCGTCTGGCCAATGCAGGGGATGAGATTCTGCCCTTAAAGGACCCAAGAGTTCAGCAGAATCCAGGCTATCTGACAATTATTATTCTGGCCCGGGTCATTACCAGATTAGGCTCTCTTCCGGCTGTGGATACCAGGGTGGTGGAGAACCTTTTTACGCCGGATCTGGCTTATCTGCAGGATCTGTATCAGAGAATTAATGCCATGGATATTCCGGTATATCAGGGGATTTGCCCTCACTGCGGAAAAGAGATAGAGATTCCAATAAATTTTACAGAAGCCGGAGTATAAAGACATACCCGGCTGATCAGATTTATGAGGAGGCAGGCTTTATTGCCTATTACATGCACTGGAGCCATGAGGAGATTATGAGTTTCAGTCATTTGGAGCGGATTCGCTGGTGCAATGAGATCTCTTCTATAAACCGGCGTCTGAATGACGAGCCGGAGAATGTGTTTAAGCTTTAGAGCGTGTTTTCAGGTGAAAAATATTTCATTGACTATTTGCGTTAGAGCAAAAAAGGAATGCAGGTTATGATGACAAGAAAGGATTTTCTCCTGAACAATCAATTTAAGGTTTCCATTGGTAAGGAATTGTTCAGCTTTGCAAAGGTCAGCAATCTGTCAGATTCCTGTGAGCTGGAGACAATCAGCCAGGGGGGAGCCAATGGATGTCCGGAGTTTTTGAGCAGGCCAAAAAGTAAAATGGAAACATTGATTTTGGAAAAGGGAGTTCCAAATGATGAGGCTGGAAAGAGTCAGCTGACTCCAGGTACCCGGCTTGTGGCAGTGGCCATTATGGTGATGCAAAACCGGCAGGTGAAGAAATGCTATCAGTTTGATTATGGGATTGTGACCAAGTGGGAGGTCAGCTCTTTGGATGCTATGGGAAATGAGATTTTGATTGAAAAAGTGGAGATTGCCCACAGCGGTCTTTGTGAAGTGAATTAGGAACAGTTACTGAACAGTAACAATATTATGGGTGGAGCAGAAATGGAATTGACACGGGCTGCAAGAAATCTTGGAAGCATACATCTGCTTTCTCTGGCTGGAATTAGCGGAGGATATTCTTTTGCAAGAAGAATCCTGGAGAAATATCGTCTGGAGGAGGAATATGGATTTCCTCCGGCTTCTTTTGTGTATCCTGCTTCGGAATCCTGTGAGGAGGCATGGAGTCAGGTAGAAGTGCTGGTAAGGATTCTTTATACGATGAATCATTTCCACAATTTTTCTTTTTCTAATTCATATGAGAAACGATATTATCAGACATTGTGTAAGCAGTGGAATCAGGCGTTGGTTCGCCTGAAACCGTTACGGTCTGTTTCTCCCATAGTGGAGGAATTGAAACATTTGTATCATGAGATTCAAAATGATTATGGAGAGATTCCAAATCATCAAAAGCAGGATCAAAATTTTCGTGAAAAGCAGGAGAGCCCTGGTATTTCAGAAAGATACAGACACATTCAGACAATCAGCAGAAGAGCTGTTTTTCAGGAGAAAACAGCAGGCAGGCCAGAGCTGGCAGCAGGCTTTGACGAGGATTCTTCTGATCATGGGGATACGGAGAAAAATATGGAAATCCCTGGAATTGTCTGGAATCGTTTGGATGTGCTCATGAGCCGGATGATTGGTCAGTATGGTTTCCATGTTTCCACAGAATCACCCAATAATCTGGCAAATAAGCATGCTCATGAGAATAAAAGATGGATTGAAGAGACTTGGGAAAGGGAAGAAGCAGTCAGGGAACAGGTACATAGAGTTTTTGTGAGGGAAGCAAAGCGGGAGAGGGCGTTAAAAGCCTGGGAAAAGAAGAGGGCGTTAGAGGAAGCTGCCTGGGAAAAAGCAGTAAGAGTTCAGGAGCAGAAACGGGCTTCAGAGGAAGCCGCTCAGGAAAGAGAGGCAAGAGCCTGGGAAGAGAAGTGGGCAGCAGGGGAAGCGGCTTGGGAGAGTGAGTCAAAAGTCCGGGAGCAGAAACGAATGTCAGAAGAAGCGGAGTGGGAAAGAGAATCAAGAGCTCGGGAACAAAAGCGGGCATCAGAAGAAGCAGAGCGGGAAAGAGTGACAAGAGCCCGGAAACAAAAATGGGAGTCAGAGAAAGCAGCCTGGGAAAGAGAAGCAAGAGCCGGAGAGCAAAAGCAGGCAGCAGAAGAAGCAGAGTGGGAACGGGAATCAAGGGCCCGGAAACAAAAATGGGTGGAGGAGGAAGCAGCCCGGGAGAGAGAGTCAAGAGTCCGGGAACAAAGACGGGCGGAGGAGGAAGCAGCCCGGGAAAGAGAGTCGAAAGTCCAGGAACAGAAACGAACGTCAGAAAAAGCTGAGTGGGAAAGAAAATTAAGAGCCCAAGAGCAAAAATGGGCGTCAGAGGAAGCTGCCCGGGAAAAAGCAGTAAAAGTTCAGGAGCGGAAACGGGCGTCAGAAGAAGCCGCTCGGGAAAGAGAATCAAGAGCCCAAGAGCAAAAATGGGTGTCAGAGGAAGCGGCCCGGGAAAAAGCAGTAAAAGTTCAGGAGCAGAAACGAACGTCAGAAGAAGCCGCTCGGGAAAGAAAATCAAGAGCCCAAGAGCAAAAATGGGTGTCAGAGGAAGCGGCCCGGGAAAAAGCAGTAAAAGTTCAGGAGCAGAAACGAACGTCAGAAGAAGCAGAGCGGGAAAGAAAATTAAGAGC
>CATLIJ010000082.1 GCA_949948825.1 uncultured Clostridiaceae bacterium | reverse complement strand
TTTGTCATCATACAGGCAGCGGTCACAGCGCTGTAATCCTGGGCGCACATGGCCCGGTGGAAATAGCTGTTCTCCGCCTGATGAAGTCCGATAAAGGTATGTCCTGCAATGCCGCCAAATCCCACTACCACTCCTGCATGCTGAATCGTGTCATCCTGGTACAATAGCCGCGCCCCCACAATCCCCACATCTTTTCGCTGGCAGAATCCTAACATCTCCTCAAAAAGCCGCGGTTCAATCAGCTCTGTATCATTATTTAAAAACAGAAGATATTCTCCCTTTGCAAAGCTGGCCCCGAAATTATTGATGGCTGAATAGTTAAATTCCCGCTCCCAGGTCACGACCCTCACCTGGGGCAGCTCCTTCTGAATATCCTTATAGTAGGAAAAGGTTTCCTTTTGTGTGCTGTTATTTTCAATAATCACAAATTCCAGGTTCTGATAGGTTGCCTTGCTGAGAATGGAGCGAATGCATAAATCCAGGTCTGCCCTGTGATCCTTATTGGGGATAATCACAGACACCAGCGGATTTTGTTCTATGGAAAAATAAGTGTGGTAAATACCATAATCCACCCCTTTCTCCACCTTCTCGGCTTTTATGCCGCAACGCTCATAATGAGCCATAATGGCGCGGGCCCCTGCCTCAAATGCGTATAGCTTACTCTCCGGGTTGCTGGCTGTGGAGCCTTGATGGCAGCGCCAGTGATACAGCACCTTGGGAATATGATAAATCCCCCTGGCAGCCTCAGTACACCGGAAAATAAAATCATAATCCTGGGCTCCGTCAAACTCCTGCCGAAAGCCTCCAACCTGGTTAAGCAGCTCCTTTTTGACTGCCAGCAGATGGCAGATGTAATTGACGCTGGTAAGCAAATCCGGGTTAAAATCCGGCTTAAAATGGGGATCAAACAAAGCCCCTCCATCCATGTCCAGCTTGTCCTCATCCGAATAAAACAAATCACATTCCGGATGAGCTGCTATAGCTGAAACCATCTCATAAAGGGCATGCTCCGGCAATGTGTCATCATGGTCCGCCAGAACAATATAATCCCCCTCTGCCATGGCGATGGCCTCATTGGTGTTAGCTGCAATTCCCAGGTTTTCTCCCAGGTTCTTACATCGGAAACGGCGGTCCCTGCTGCCGTACCATTTCATCACCTTTTCCACCACAGCCCCTTCCCCTTTGGGGCTTCCATTGGCTACACAGACTTCCCAGTTATCATACGTCTGTTCCAGAATGGAATCCATCATCTCCCGCAGATACTTTTCCGGAGTCTTCCAGGCAGGAATCACAATAGAAAGAAGGGGACGCACCGGAAGCGCCTCCTCCTTCTGCCGTTTCAGCTCCTCCTCCGATGGCTTTGTCAAATCATACCATTCTTTATAATCATAATCATTGTCCAATCCCTGCAATTTATGCTTGGATTTTAAAAACAGCGCTTTTAATCCATGCTTTTTCCAGAAATCCAAGGCAACGCTCACAGTTTCCATATTCATCAGGTCGCGGATTTTTTCCAGACGTTTGTGAGCTACACTGGCACGTTTGGCAATCAGTTCTTCATTAAATTTAATTCGGGCTGTCTTGCCGTCACACCGAATCAGAAGCCAATAGCTGCATCCCCGGTCATAAGGAAACTGAATATCAAATCCAAAATCCTGGTCACAGGTCTTCTTATAATAAATCTGGCTTACATCATCCCGGCGGGTGGACACATGACGAAACTTCACTGGCTTTTTGTTCTCATCCAAAACCCGAAAAGCTGCCCTGGACCCGGGAGTCCTCCCAATCACCCAGCCATTGAGAGTGATGGAGTTTTCCCGAATCCGCACCACATCAATCTTGTATTTCATCCGTTCTCTGTTCCTTTTCTGTATTGTGTTTTTCCTCTGCATCAAAATTCAGCCGTTCTTCTTCAACCACCAGGGGCCTCCTCATAACCCTCTGATTAATCGACAGCACATACTCTCCTACCATTCCAATAAAAAACACCTGAACTGAGCCTAAGAACAGCATTCCCAACAGAATAGGCGCCACCCCGGCAGGAAAGCGGTACCACCAGATCAATTTCATAATCAAATAGACAAATCCCACAATCATGCTCACCAGACAGCTGAAGCCGCCAATAAACGTAGCAAGCCGCAGCCCTGCCTTTGTGTAGGAGGTAATGCTTAGCATTGCCGCATCATACAGCCGGTAAAAATTGTTGCTGGTTTTTCCCGCTCTCCTTAACTGCTGCTCATAGGGAATCTCCTTCCGCCGGTACCCCAGCTCAGCCACAATGCCCCGCAGAAACGGCGTGGGATCTCCCAAATCCCGCAGAACCTGGATAAACCGGGCATCATAAAGACCAAATCCGGTAAACTGCTCAATCTGCTCCACATCTGAAAGCCATTTGATCACCTTATAGTAGCATCCCCGCAGCCAGTACATGAATTTGTTTTCCTTGCTGGTAGTTTTAATGCCAATTACAATCTTATAGCCATTCTCCCATTCCTTTACAAACCTGGGAACCAGCTCCACCGGGTCCTGAAAATCTGCCACCATGGAAATCGTACAATCTCCGCTGCTCTGAAGCATGGCATAGTAAGGAGAATTAAACTGGCCGAAATTTTTGGCATTAAAAATCCCCTTGATTCCCCTGTCCTCTGCGCACAGACGGCGAATCTTTTCTCTGGTGGAATCCTGCGAATCATTGTCAATAAATATAATCTCATACTGATAATCCGCCAGCTCCTTCTGAAACAGCTGACGAAGGGAATCTGCCATCAATTCCACATTTTCTTCTTCGTTGTAGCAAGGCACTACAATGCTGATGGTTTTCATTGGTTTCACTCCTATATTCCTTCTTCCATATTATTCCGGACCATGCAGCAGCTCACAAATTCCCTTTTCAAAGGATACAGACGGCTGCCAGCCCAAAGCCAGCAGCTTTCCAATGTCTGGAATCAGATTCGCGTCTTTTTCTGCATTCTGAGGACGCACTCCATAAAGGCAGCTTCCCTTTGAGCCGCACAGCCGGTACATCTCCTCCACAAATTCCCGAAGAATCCGGGTATCGTTCCCAGCCAGATTGTATATGCCGTGTACTCCCTTTTCCAGCAGAACCGCAAGTCCTTTGGCTGCATCTTCAATATATAAAAAATTCCACCACTGGGAACATTCTCCCAGCTTCATCTCCCCCTCCTCCTGCCAGGTTTCAAGACAGGACCGGACCAGCGTCCAGGGGTGATCTCCCGGTCCATACACACTGAAAATCCTTGTGTGGACATAATCCATAGAAAGTTCACTGCAAAGCTTCTCTGCCTGCTTGGCAAACTCTAATTTTGCCTTCCCATATTCAGACACCGGATGGCATGGTGTATCCTCCCGAATGGTCTCGTAACAAATTCCATACTCCGCCTGAGATCCGGTAAATACAAAGCGCTTACATCCTATGGAGGCTGCTGTCCTCACTGCTGTCAGGGAATCCTGAATATTGCTCCATTGCACCTCCCGTTTCTTCCGGTTATCGCTGCCTGGACCGCTCCAGCTGGTATGAAGCCACGCCTCCGCCAGGGAACAGTGTTTCCGAAAATTCTCCTCTGTCAGGTCCTTTCCATCCAAAAAGACTACCTGAAGACCCAACCGGAGCTCTTCCGGAACCTTTTTCCACAGATTCGGCAGTCTGGGAGAATCCGGTCTCACTACTGCACACACTTCATGCCCTCTCTCCAACAGACACCTTACGGTGGCTGCCCCGATAAACCCGGATGCTCCTGTCACCACTATTTTCATATGATTGTCCTTTTCTATTACATTTTGTTTCTGTTTTTGGCTTGCCACAGCCATGCATCCTCCTGGCTGCTGCAATTTTTTAAGATTATAGCATATCCTGGAAAAAAATCCTACCCCCGAATTCTTAGTTAGGTTTACAGAGCGGAGAAAACGGATAAAAAAGCAGACATCTGCTTTTCACCCCTCCCCCGCCACAGCCTTCCAGCTTTGCCAGCAACCTTCACTTTTCAGAATAAAAAAGTTACGCTATAATCGCAGAGTAATGCAAATATGGATTTTCGGCCACCAACCAACAACGGGACAGACAAGTCCTGACACACAAAAAAGGAGAGAATTATATTTATGAAAAAACAAGTTCAAATTCTGGCTGTATTATCCGCCGCAACTGTAATGACTGCGGTAACCCCTGGCTTCTTTGCAGCAATTCCTGGTTCTTCACAAACCGCATTTGCCGCATCCAAAGCCGGATGGACAGACGAAAACGGCGAACTGCGCTACCTGGACAGCGACGGTTATCCGATTACTGATACCTGGAAGAAAAAGGATAATGACTGGTACTATTTGAATGAGGATGGCTTTCTGGCCCGCTCCATGGCAGTAGATGAGTACTATGTGGATGAAACCGGCAAGCGCATCTACAATCAGTGGATCGGAGAGGAGAACGAATACTGGGACAGCGACTCACCGGAAACCTACTGGTATTATTATGGAAATGACGGAAAAGGCGCTGTGTCCGAGTGGCAGGAAATTGACGGCAAGTCCTATTATTTCAATGAAGACGGCCATATGCAGACAGGCAAGCTGGAATTAGACGGTTACATCTATTATCTTGGAGAAGAAGGAGATGGTGTGATGAAAACCGGATGGGTTCAGCTGGAAAATGAGGATGAAGACAGCGACCACGATATGGTATGGCACTATTTTGACAATAAAGGACGGATGGTTATGAACCAGCTGGACCGGAAGATTGATGGCAATTATTATACCTTTGAAAACGGTGTTTTACAGACAGGCTGGTATAAGCTTCCCGTTGTCCAGACGGAAAACAATACAGAGGAAAAGGAAGGGGAAGAGACTGCCCAGACCGAAGCTGCAGCCGAGCAGCCGCTTACCATTGCCTCCTTCCAGTACTATGAGGAGAACGGAAAGCGTGCAGAAGGCTGGTATCAGATTGAAGGCGCTCCCGGCATCAGCGATGAAGGAGAAATCTACACCTTCTATTTTAAGAAGGGCAGCCCCTATCACGCCTCCACAGACATTGAGACCTTTATCATCAACTCCAAACGGTATGGCTTTAATACAAAAGGTGAAATGCAGACTGGCCTTAAGAGCGCTACCACAGAAGACGGCCGGACAGTCAACTATTACTTTGGTGATGACGGTGTAATGAAAACCGGAAAGCAGACGATCTATGACGAAGATCTGGGAGAGAATCAGACCTGGTTCTTTATCACTGACGGCGGAAGCAAAGGACAGGGATTCCATGGCGTTCGTGAAAATAATGTGTATAAAAACGGCCTGCGCCTGACTGCAGATCGGGATCTGCGCTATGCACCGGTTGAACTGGAAGGTGTCTCCTATCTGGTCAATGCCTCCGGCACCATCCAGAAGGCCTCCTCTTCCTCCAAATCTGACACAAATCCGGATCTTGGCAAGGGATTTAAGGATGTCAAAGATGCTAATGATAAAATCTGGATTGTAAATACAAATGGAGTTATCCAGAACTAATTTTCAGGAAACATGCTCCACTGCATCCGTTCAAATGCAGCCCTTAAAAAAGAGCCTTTTGGCTCTTTTTTATATTTGAATTCCATATTCCATTTATTCCTCTATTATTTTTAACAAAATCTGTCATATTTTCCAATCTTCCACGTTATAATTATAGAAAAAAGAGATCTGGCCTTTTTAGAACAGGCCGGCAAAATGGGGAGGTATTTATGAAAGAATTATCAGTCTGTTACTGTCCGGGCTGCGGTCGGTACAGCTATTGCCAGTCAAAAGAAATCCGTACTGCTGTCTGTTCCAATTGTGACATTCCTATGGTTCCTCTTATGTCTTACTCTGAATTTCGGAATCTGGATTCTCAGAAGCGGGACTTGCTTCTGATTGAGAAAATGATTGCCAGAGAGCCCTCTATTTCCAGCCGGTTCTTAGCTTATTTGCGTTCCTGTGCCAGCGGCGAGGCTGCAACACTTTTGGACTCCCGAATTCACCAGCTGGAAACAGAAAACAAAAAACTAAATGATACCATTGAATGGATGCATCAGACTATTTGGGATCTTCTAAGCAAAAATAAAAGCCTGGAACAGCAGCTGGAAGACCGCCTGTGAATAAGATTTCTGAAGCTTCCATGATACCTCCTGTTTTTGGCATTGTTTTTTGAAATGCTCTGATTTGTGCTACCTCTTCGGCTCCTCCAGCACATACCGGCTGACCATCCGGTTCAGGGTTCCTTTCATTTGCACCACAATTTTCATCAACATTTCATTTTCGTGCTTCAACCTCTGGTTTTCTTCTTTTAACTGCTTCATTTCGTCTACCTTCCTTACCATTTCCACATCCTTTGCATTTTCTACTATTGTTCCCATCATTTCCCATCTCCTTTTTTATATATTTCTAAAGCTTCATAAACACTATAAAGCTTTTTTACCCATTTGAAAAGCACAAGAAATCGCATGAATCGACATAGTTCGACACCATCGACAAACATTGTGTCGTCCTACAACATCTGTCTTTCCCAAAACATATTTCTCACTACTACTTGTAATCTGGCATTCCAAACCATTCGACAAAATCCGCAAATTTTTCTTCGTACCATTTCCAGACTCTGACAAAGTTATTAACTTTTTTCTTACGATTCGCGCAAAATCCTTACAATACTGCCCTGCCTATTGCCATCCATTTCCTGACTTGCTATAATTAGCTTATCAAAATCATGGAAAGCTGAGGTGAGTGGTAATGAAGCACAAGATAAGTCTGACCCTGATTTTCACGATTACCAGTCTTCTTCTTGGCGTCTTCCCGTCTTTTGCCGGTCAGTGGCAGGAGACAGAAGATGATCAATGGCAATACATTCAAGATGACGGAAAGCCTGCTGCCAGCGGCTGGCTTGAACTGGACGGCAAACGGTATTATCTGGATGACAACGGCTGCCGCAAGTCCGAATATTGGCAGAAGGACGACGGCGCCTGGTATTACCTGGATGAAGACGGCGTGTTGGTCACTGACTGCTGGGTAGATAACTACTATGTGGGAGAAGACGGTAAGCTTGAAAAGAAACGTTAAAAAGGTTTTACAAGAACGAAGGTTCCTATGGCGGGACCTTCGTTTTTTGTGTTATTTATTACAATTTTCTTTTAAAATGTAATAAAATATTACATAAAGTTCACATTTTAGATAGTTGTGGGAATTCCCATTTTGTGCTATGCTTGCAGGGAGCAGATTTGTGGGCGCAAAATGCGCCGCTGGCACATGCAGCGTTGTGCTGGCGGCATTTGCCAAATGCACGTCAAGACATGGCCTTTGGCCCATTGCCCACGGAAATAAATGAATAATATGGAGGAATTTCCTATGAAAAAGCAAGTATTTACGGTATCCGCTCTAGCAGCGGCACTGACCCTTTCCACAGGCTTTCACGCCTTTGCAGATGGATGGGTTGATGAAAACGGGCGCAAGGCCTATGTATATGACAATGGAACCCGCGCGGGCTTTGGCTGGTTTAAAGATCCTGCTACTGGCCTTCAATACCATCTGGACTATGACGGATATGCCATGACCGGCACACGGGTAGATGGATTCTGGCTGGATGATGATGGTGTCAAGCACGAAAAGACTGAGACAGAGATTGCTCAGGAAAATGCCCGCAAACAGGAGCTGGCCTCCAGACCCAGCCCTGCCAAGGAACAGGCTAATGCCACTCAGGCTGCTGAACTGGCCAAGACAACCGGAATCGCTGCCAGCACCTTCCGCATGGTTTACCAGAAGGAATATAAGGCTTTAATGGATCTTTATTTTATTGATACTTTTGACAAGCTGAAGGCCATGGAAAATACCTCCATTTCCCGCAGCGGTAATGATGATTTCCAGGAAACCACCTATGTATACAACGCAGACGGCAAGGGACGGCTGATCTCCAGCTCCCTTTACAAAGTTACCAGCAACCGGAACTATTATTATAAGCCCTATGCTTTGGAGCTGAATTTTAACCGCAGCTATTTATCCACAGCAGAAGAGACAGAGCTTTTCCAGGAAATGTTCCGCAAGTTGGTGGTTGGCGCTTTAGGAGAGCATCAGGGAGGTGCTGTCTATGACCGGTGCTTCTCTGAACAGGTTGGCTCCGGAGCTTCCTTTGACCATAATGGCACTACTGATTCCGGCAACTCTTATGTGCTGAATTACCAGAATGACACGATTAATGTTCAAGTAACCTGTCTCGAAAAGGTTCCGGAAGCCCCCGCTCCGGAGGAAAGCACTGCGGATCAGACAGCAGAAGGAAATGAAGAAGCTTCTGCAGAGGGAGCTTCCGAAAATACGGCTCAGGAGACTGCTGAAAATGCAACTCAGGAGACCGCTGAGAATACAACTCAGGAGGCTGCTGAAAATGCAACTCAGGAGACCGCTGAAAATACAACTCAGGAAGCTGCTGAGAATGAATAGGAAACCACAGAAAATAATGCCAATTGATATTCTTATATATAAAGAAGAAACACGGCCAATCTTATAGCCGTGTTTCTTCTTTATTCGCGTGATGGCAATGAGCCAAAGTCAAGCTTGCTGGGGGATATTTGACTTTTTTATGCGCCAATCTCAATTTTCTGATAAGTGTCCATTGGTATAACTGTCTCATACATAGGCTGCCCGCCTGCATTGTACGCAGACTCCTCATATACCTTCAGACGAATATCATTGTCCTGATACAGGCCGCCAAACGTGTCCTCATCCGATTCCCCATAAGACAGATCCTGAACCACCACCTCATCATTCAATCCTTTAATTACCACTTCTGCATAATATGCCGCTTCCTCAGCGGAGGTTCCATCCTTTACTACAACAATCACATCCACATAAGCTTCATCTAAATGCAGCCCAAAGTCAATGACTGATGCCATGGGATAATCGTCCGCATCCAAATAAATATCATTCATCCCTTCATGAAGCTGTGCCTCATCCAGCACAATGCCCTCATACCGGTTGAAATCCGGCCCCATAGTCTGAGACTCATCTGTCTCTGGCTGTACAATATTACTTTTCGTACATCCACACAGCAAAGCGGCACATCCAATCATCAACACCCATTTTTTTATCCTCATTTTCAATCCTCCTGATTTCCTAAGAAATTCCTTCTGTCTGTCTGATATAACATTACAGAAATTGACAGTTCAAACAAACAGTTTGTATTATATACGATAGCAGCCCTTTTGGATAGGGTTTTTACAAAAATGTCATAAAAACTTCACAATTGGTTATTTTTTGCAAATACAAAAAACCTGTCACAAGATGTTTGTAATTGCGTTTTATTTAATAAGTTCCTTGTTTTTTGTTTCGTGCTTTTCAAGTTTAGCGCTTCTTGCCTCACTGCTTTTGTTTTTTGCAGCCTCTTGTCCCATTGTTTTATGGTTCCAACCTTTTTATTTCACCGCTTTTGACTCATTATGATCAGATTCATAGGATTTATGCTTCATAGTTTTTTTGCTTCATGAATTTTATGTTTCATGGATTTTATGTTTCATGGATTTTTTGCTTCATGGTCTTTTTGCTTCATGGGTTTTGCTTCATGGATTTTTTGCTTCATGGGTTTTGCTTCATGGGTTTTGCTTCATGGGTTTTTGCTTCATGGGTTTTTGCTTCATGGGTTTTTGCTTCATGG
>CATLIJ010000081.1 GCA_949948825.1 uncultured Clostridiaceae bacterium | reverse complement strand
AATCACAGGATGTAACCTGGAGATTCATTGATACAGACGGAAACGAATATAGGAATAAATGGGGGGCAATCAGCAATCCATACGCCAATACTGCAGCTGGGCAATCTTCCTTTGACTGGTTCTATTTTGACGGGGAGGGCAATATGATTACAGGATGGTTCCAGGATGTAGATGGAAATTTATATTATCTGAATCCTTTTTCTGATGGCACGAAAGGGAAGATGGAAACTGGTTGGGTGTGGATTGAAGAAACTTCCGGTTCTGGTATTGAAAAATGCTATTATTTTAATCCAATATCCGATGGATACCGAGGAAAATTGATGCGTAATGCGGAGATTGATGGATATAAAATCAATGAAAACGGATGTTGGATAGAGAATGGTGTGGTTCAGAGTAGACAGAAAACTAATTGAATTTTGAGTAATATTACATTATAAATCTAAAAAAGTCAGAATAAATTTATAAAGTTATAAAAAGGTTACGGAACAGAAAATTTTATTTTCTGTTCCCTTTTTTCGTACTGGAGAGTAATAAGTTTTCTCAAAAAAATAACCCTTCCGTATGGATTTATGGTATCCTTAAGTTACTACCCTTAAGAAAGATACAAACCACCCAGAAGAGTTATTCTATGTATGAGTGTACCATACTTTTCGGTGGTTTACCATACGATTATGCTAAATTTTATTGATAAAATACTCTGCCAGTTTGAATCATGTTTCTCACGGAAGGCCTCCTTCCGTTGGTTTGTTACCATTACCATAGGCTTTATGCTCCGCTCTGACAAGCTTGGCGTCACCTCCGTTATCCGTGACCTGGCTCTCTCCCCTGACTGCTACCCGTCCCTGATCCACTTTTTCAGGGCCTCCTCCTGGTCTCTGGATGCCATCCGTCTCCGCTGGTTCTCTATTGTGAAAAATAATTTCCCCCTCTATAAGGAAGGACCCTTCCATGTCATGGTCGGGGATGGCGTCAAACAGCCAAAAGAGGGGCGCCGCATGCCAGGGGTAAAGAAACTTTTTCAGGAGTCTGAAAATTCCTCCAAGCCAGAGTACATCCATGGCCATATGTTCGGTGGCCTTGGCATCCTGGCCGGTAATTCGGGAGACTGGGCCTGCGTCCCCTTGAGCATCCGTCTCCATGATGGCCTCCAGGCCACCTACGCATGGAAAGGAGCCTCCATTTCCCTCGCCTCCCATATACTGAAAACGGTCGGGGATGCTTACCGGGCCGCCCAGACGTTCGGGGACTGTCTGCTTCTGCTGGACCGGTATTTCCTTACCACGCCCGTCCTTGAGGCGCTGGGCGCCCTTAACCGCGGCGGCCCTGTCCGCCTGGAGATTGTCACCAAAGCGAAAAAGAACTGCATCGCTTATGAAAAGCCCGCGCCGAAAAAACCGGGGAGGGGACGTCCCCCGAAAAAAGGGGCCGCCATCCACCTGAAAGAATTATTCAAATCCCACAAAGAGCGGTTTCTGGAAACGCAAATGGAACTCTATGGAAAACAGGAAACCATATGTTATTACAGCATTGATCTGCTCTGGGGGCAGAAACTGTACCATGAATTACGTTTTGTCCTGGTAGAAATGAACGGGGTACAGAGCATCCTGGCAAGCACCAGCCTGGAATTGGAACCGCTGTCCATCATCCGTCTATACAGCTGCCGTATGTGGATTGAATGCACATTTCGGGAGCTGAAGCAGCAAATTGGGGCGTTCTGTTATCATTTCTGGTCAAAATATATGCCAAAGCAAAGCTATTATCAGAAGGCTGGGGAGTCTGGCCCTCTGGACCGGGTGAAAGACGAAAAAAGCCAGAGGCTTATTCTGAAAGCGGTCCGGACAACGGAAATGCACATGGCCCAGTCCTGTATCGCTATGGGAATACTTCAGGGGATATCCATTCATTCGGTTGGAAAACTGACCTCGGATCAGCTGCGTTACCAAAGACCGCCTTCCCGGGGAAGGGTATCCGAAGGCGCGCTTATGGCTCACTTGCGGAAATATTTTTTCCTGTTTATGGAAAAACAGCCGGAATTGTATATAACACAAATAATTCAGCAGCAACAGGATACGTCAGGAATCTACTGGGATTCCCTGGCTTCTTAGTGGTGTAAACTTATTACTCTCCAGTTTCGTATTTTTGATGTTTTATTAGAAGATTCACGTTTAAAGGAGAGGTGTCATGGCAAAGAAGAGAACCAGATTGGCAGTCTAAAACCTTATGGGAAGGATGGATTTGAAGAACATGATCGTGACAGCGGACGTAGTGAACTGTAACATAGAAGGATAAGTTTATTTTGGTAGAAGTCCGGAGACATTGACAAAAAGCAGCAGAAACCATATGATAAGGAGAGTGTGGTATGGATAAGGATAACAACAGCAATGTGGAAAGCATCAGTCAGGCAGAAAAGATTGCTGATTACGTAATTCCCGAGGAAAACCCAGTCAGAGAAAGGATCGGTGAAGTTATGCGTGGACAGATATTAGAATTAGCATTTCTGATTATGTGAAAGAACAGACAACAAGAAAGAAAAACCGGAGAGAATGATCTGTAAAAAAGATTCCCTCCGGTTTTTATGTTAAGATTCTTTTTGGCAATGATTCAAATATCAATGCCATTCAGCGAAGCGTCAAATCTTATCTTCCCCTACTCCTTATCATGAATCTCCCCATGGAGCATCTGCAAAGATTTAATTTCCCCGTTTCCATGAGTCTTTACATAATGGATGCCGCTGGCAGTTGCTCTGGCGGCGGCCATGGTCGTCATATATGGCACCTTGGCCTTGATTGCCGCTTTTCTTAAGTAGCTGTCATCATGGACGCTTTCCTTTCCGGAAGGGGAATTGATGATCAGCTGAATATCCCCATTGGTGATCATATCCAGAATGTTGGGCCGTCCCTCATAGAGCTTTTTCACCTTTTTGGCAGGAATGCCTGCTTTATGGATTAAGTCATAGGTGGAGCCAGTGGCCAGGATGGTAAAGCCGTCTTTGGCAAAGCTTTCCGCCACCTCAACTACCTCAGGCTTATCTTTGCGGTTGACAGAAATGAGAACCGTGCCTTCTAAGGGAAGCCGGGACTGGGTGGCTTCCTGCGCCTTGTAAAATGCCTCGCCAAAGGAGGGGGACAATCCAAGAACCTCGCCGGTGGAGCGCATCTCTGGTCCTAACACCGGGTCTACCTCCTGGAACATATTAAAGGGGAACACAGCTTCCTTGACGCCGTAGTTGGGAATCTCCTGTTCCTTCAGATCCGGTACAGGAGAGGGCCGTCCGGTCAGTTCAGAGGTGATGATGTCCGTGGCAAGAGGCACCATCCGGATGTTGCAGACCTTGGACACCAGCGGAACGGTCCGGGATGCCCGGGGGTTGGCCTCCAGCACAAAGACCTTTCCGTTTTCAATGGCATACTGCATGTTCATCAGGCCCTTTACATGCATTTCCTCTGCAATCCGGCGGGTGTACTCCTTGATCTGCTCCACATTTTCTCTGGAAATGTGAACCGAGGGAAGGATGCAGGCCGAATCGCCGGAGTGGACGCCAGCCAGTTCAATATGCTCCATCACAGCAGGGACAAAGGCATGAGTGCCGTCGCTGATGGCATCTGCCTCACATTCCATGGCATGATTCAAAAACCGGTCAATGAGGATGGGACGATCCGGGGTTACGCCCACAGCAGCCTGCATGTAGCCCGTCATGCTTTCATCATCATAGACCACCTCCATGCCTCTTCCTCCCAGTACATAAGAGGGGCGGACCATCACCGGATAGCCGATGTTTTTGGCAATGGAAAGAGCTTCTTCTACTGTAGTGGCCATGCCAGATTCCGGCATGGGAATGTCCAGCTTTTCCATCATGGCCCGGAACAGATCCCGGTCCTCTGCCAGATCAATCACAGAGGGAGAGGTGCCTAAGATCCGCACACCGTTTTTCTCCAAATCCGCAGCCAGATTTAAAGGAGTTTGTCCCCCGAACTGGGCAATGACACCTAAGGGCTTTTCCTTTTTATAAATGCTTAAAACATCCTCCAGAGTCAATGGCTCAAAATACAGCTTGTCTGAGGTGTCATAGTCTGTGGAAACCGTCTCAGGATTGCAGTTGACAATAATGGTCTCAAAGCCAAGCTTTTTCAGGGCAAGGGAGGCATGGACACAGCAATAGTCAAATTCAATTCCCTGTCCGATTCGGTTGGGGCCTCCGCCTAAAATCATGACCTTGGGCCGGTCTGTGTTTACCGGATTTTTGTCTGGGGCATTGTAAGTAGAATAATAATAGGCGCTGTCCCTGGTGCCGCTTACATGAACGCCTTCCCAGGCTTCCTCCACACCCAGCTGTGTCCGGCGGTTTCGAATATCATCCTCCGGAATCTCCAGAAGCTGGCTTAAGTATTTGTCGGAAAATCCGTCTTTTTTTGCTCTGGTCAGCTGTTCGTCCGAAGGCAGGTTTCCCCTGCAGGCAAGAAGCGCCTCCTCTTCCTCCACCAGCTCCTTCATCTGTTCAATAAACCAGGTTTTTACTTTGGTGATCTCATGAATTTCCTCCACAGAGGCTCCTTTGCGAAGAGCTTCATACATAATAAAATGGCGCTCACTGGAAGGGGTAATCAGCATGTGGAGAAGCTGTTCCTTTGTCCAGACATCAAAATCTTTGGCATGGCCCAGACCATAACGTCCAGTCTCCAGACTGCGGATTGCTTTTTGGAAAGCTTCTTTATAGGTTTTTCCAATGCTCATAACCTCTCCCACAGCCCGCATCTGAGTTCCCAGCTTGTCCTCCACGCCCTTAAACTTTTCAAAAGCCCATCGGGCAAATTTGATGACCACATAGTCCCCGTCCGGAACATATTTGTCCAGGGTACCATATTTGCCGCAGGGAATGTCTTTTAAAGTCAGCCCGGTGGCCAGCATGGCAGAGACCAAAGCAATGGGGAAGCCAGTAGCCTTGGAGGCCAGAGCAGAGGAGCGGGAGGTCCGGGGATTGATCTCAATCACCACAATCCGGTCAGAAACCGGGTCATGGGCAAACTGGACATTGGTGCCTCCAATGACCTGAACCGATTCCACAATCCGGTATGCCTGCTCCTGAAGCCGTTTTTGACATTCTTCAGAAATGGTCAGCATGGGAGCAGAACAGAAGGAGTCGCCGGTGTGAACCCCCAGGGGGTCAATATTTTCAATAAAACAGACTGTAATCATGTTGTTGTCCTTGTCCCGGACCACCTCCAGCTCCAGCTCTTCCCAGCCTAAGATGGATTCCTCCACCAGCACTTGTCCCACCAGACTTGCCTGCAGACCGCGGGCGCAGACGATTTTCAATTCCTCCCGGTTGTAGACCAGGCCTCCCCCTGCGCCTCCCATGGTGTAGGCAGGACGAAGGACTACAGGATAACCAAGTTCGTCCGCAATGGTCAGGGCTTCCTCCACGCTGTAGGCAACCTGGCTGCGTGCCATCTCAATTCCCAAGGCATTCATAGCCTTTTTAAATTCAATCCGGTCCTCGCCCCGCTCAATGGCATCGACCTGAACGCCGATAACCTTTACATGATATTGATCCAGAATCCCTTCTTTATAAAGTTCAGAACACAGATTCAGTCCAGACTGGCCGCCTAAGTTGGGAAGCAGCGCGTCCGGACGTTCTTTGGCAATAATCTGTTCCAGCCTCTGTACGTTCAGAGGTTCAATATACGTTACGTCAGCAGTCTCCGGGTCTGTCATAATGGTGGCAGGGTTGGAGTTGACTAACACAATCTCATAACCCAGCTTTTTCAGCGCTTTGCATGCCTGAGTGCCGGAGTAGTCAAATTCGCACGCCTGCCCGATAATAATAGGCCCGGACCCTATGATGAGAACCTTGTGGATGTCAGTTCGCTGCGGCATAATAAAATCCTCCTTGTCCTGTATGTGTATTCTGCATATCACCAAACTCTCTTACATTATATAGGAAAATGGAAATATGGCAAGGAGTTTTTTCAGTAAATGAACACAAGAAACACAAAGGTTTTCCTGTGGGAAACACGCCGGAATCATACTAAATCATCCAGTGAGGCAAAATGATATCCCATTTCCTCCCATTTCCCTAAAAGCTCATCTAAAATCTCTCCGTTTGTCTTTGATGTGCTGTGCAGTAAAACAATAGCTCCTGGATGGATACGTCCGGTTAGTTTTTTAAACGCCTCTTCTTTGGAAGGCTGCTTATCCTCATACCAGTCTACATAGGCAAGGCTCCAGAAAAAAGTGTGATAACCCATTTCCTTTGCCATGGCCAGATTTGCTTCGCTGTATTTTCCCTGAGGAGGGCGGTAGTATTTTTTCATAGCCTGCCCTGTGGTTTGCTGAAAAAGAGCTTCCAAATCAGACAGTTCTTTTTCAAAGCTTTCTTTGGTGGAGATTTTGGACATATCCGGGTGGTGAAAGGTGTGATTTCCCACATTGTGACCTTCTGCTACCATCCGTTTTACCAGATCCGGGCTTGTGTTTAAATAATTGCCTACGAGAAAAAAGGTGGCAGGGGCATTGTGCTTTTTTAAAGCATCTAAAATGGCAGGCGTGTTGCCGTTTTCATAGCCTGCGTCAAAGGTCAGATAGATGACCTTTTCTTCTGTCTCAGCATTGTAGTGGGCATTAAACTGCTTTAAGTAGTCCGAGGTGGCATTGCCCACAGGAGGTTTGCCCTCCTGCTGAAAGCTGAGGCCCCAGTTGCCGTCCGCGGAGGCAGGGACAACTGGGGAAGCCCCGGCAGGATGGGTCACATAGCCGAGCCAGTGGCCTAAAAGAAAGGATAAAAGGAACAAAAAAGTGACCTTTGCCAGGGATTTGCAGTACAGGCGGTTGATTTTGCCTCGATATAGCTTCATGGAAAACCTGCCGGAAATGTTGTTGCTATTATTTGTATGAGGATGGGAGGAAAATATGTAAAAAAGTTAATTTTGTGTTGGAAATATATAAAAAACCGTTTATAATGGAATTATCCAATAACTAATAAGGTGGTTAATTCAGATTGAAGGATTGAAGGATTGAAGGATTGAAGGATTGGAGGAAAGGATATGACAGAGGTTATGACAGACAAACAATTTGACAAGATTATAAAAATGATTTCAATGATTTTGGACGGATGCAGGGATTTGGATGAGGCAAAGAGAAAAGTGAATGAGCTGTCAGATACGCCTAAAAAAGAAAAGGATGAATAGTACAGATTCAAAAAGAGGAAAAGCCTGATGTATGGAATTGCGGTCAGGCTTTTTTTCGTGTTGGAACAAACAGTAACCAGAATTGTAGGGGAAGTTTAAGAAAGTCGTCATATTTTTCAGCAGAATTTATGGTATGATTTAGATACAAGAACCAGAACTATTATATTTAGAAGCAGAAAAATATAAAATATGGTAAGGAGAGCAGCGGATGAAAAATCCAAAAAATTATAAGCAGCTAATTGGACTTGGAATGTGTTTCTGTCTCACATTTCATGGAGCGGCCTATGGTAAGGGAACTGTTTTGCCAATCGCACAGGAAAATAACCAGATATGGGCGGCAGGCGCGGCTGTATTGTCCCTGGAGACAAGGCTGGCAGGTCCGGAAGAGTTAAACAGCAAAGGTTCTCCCTCTGGTCCGGGAGCGTCGGGAGATGGAGGCTCAACCTTTGGTCCGTCAGCCTCTGATAGCAGAAGTCCATCCTCAGGGCCAGCGTCTGACGGGACAAGTCCGTCTTCTGGCCCGCTGGCGACGAATGATACAGATCCATCTTCAAAAGCGCCGGACAGTGCAAATTTGTCCTCGGGTCCCGCGCTGACAGACACAGGAGCTTCATCCTTTGGATCTGGCGCTACAGGCGTTCCTGGCATGGCAGGACCTGGGCAGCCAGGAGCGGAGCAGCCCTCCGGACAGCCAGATGCAATACAGCCAGCCGGAGATGGGCAGAATGGGGCAGCAGCTCTGGCAGAGCCTGAGATTCAGGCAGAGGGAGCAGTGCTTCTTGACGGGGCCACAGGAAAGGTGCTGTATGGGAAAAATGCAGACCAGCAGTTTTTTCCTGCCAGTATTACAAAGGTTATGACCTCTCTTCTTGTGCTGGAACGGTGCAATTTGGGGGATGTGGTGACATTTTCTTCTTCTGCGACCACCAACCTGGAGTCTGGCGCTGTATCTCTTAACATCACGGAAGGAGATCAGCTGACAGTGGAGCAGTGCCTTTACGGGCTTTTGTTAAAGTCAGCTAATGAGATTGGCAATGGGCTGGCAGAGCATGTGTCTGGAAGCGTGGAGGCTTTTGCTCAGCTTATGAATGCAAGGGCCAGGGAGCTTGGATGTACCAATACGAATTTTGTCAATCCTCATGGCCTTAACAATGCCAACCATATGACGACGCCCCATGATATGGCTTTGATTATGCGTGCAGCACTGGAAAAGGAGGCCTTCCGCAGAATTGACACCACATGCACTTATGAATTTCCGGCCACCAGGAAGGAAGGGGCGCGGACCCTTACCATGGGACATAAGATGATGCAGCCGTCAGATTCCCGGTATTATGAAGGAATTATCGGCGGAAAGACTGGTTATACCTCACTGGCAGGCAATACTCTTGTTACCGCGGTGGAGAGAGACGGGGTCCGGCTGATTGTGGTGGTGATGAAGGCAAAACAGACTCACTATGAAGATACAAAGGCCCTTTTGGACTATGGATTTGCTAACTATGGAGTTTTGATGGGAAGATAAAAAGATGCTTTCTTTTCCGCTTGTTTTATAGTATACTGATACTGTGTCAGGATGTCAGAGGGGGATACGCTGGGCATTCAGTTACTGTTCACGGGGGCATTTTCTTGCCTGTCTTTGGCGGACAAGAAGCATCAGGCCTTCGGGATTGTCACATAAGGGGACAGATATGAAGGAAAAACTATATACCATGGAATTGACGGATGCAGTGAAAGCAGGAGATGAGTGCCTGTTTTGCTGGCTGGAGAGAAAGCTGGAGCAGGAGAACCTGGAGTTTGTGCTGGGTTCTTCTTATATGGAGGGAGATATCCGGGAGGAAACCAGCAAGAAGGGATTCTGCAGGCATCATACAAAGCTGATGTATGATTATGGCAACAGCCTGGGGAATGCCTGGATTATGAAATCCCGGCTGGAATATGTGAACCGGGAATGGAAAAAGCAGATGGAAAAGGATACGCCGGAAAAGAAAGCTGGTTTTTTGAAGCGCTTCAGCAGATCAGGCAGCATGGAGCCACAGGGAGCGGTTTCCACTGCCGAGGCGTGGATTCGCTCTGAGGAGGAGCATTGTTATGTGTGCAGCCGTATGAAGAAGATTTATGGACGCATGCTGGACACATTTGTATACCTGCTTAAGGAAGAACCGGAATTCGGCAGGCTTCTCATGGAGTCAAAGGGATTCTGCCTTCCCCATTTTGCAGATATTCTTCATGTGTGCGGGGAAAAGTTAAAGCCAGAGGAACGGCAGGTCTGGATTGCCAAGCTGGGCCAGCTGATGGAGAGGAATCTGGATCGGGTTCAGGAGGATATTGACTGGCTGATTGAGAAATATGATTACCGGAATCAGGATGCGGACTGGAAGCAGTCGCGGGATGCAGTGCAGCGGACAATGCAAAAACTGGTGGGCAGTCATCCGGCAGATCCAGTATTTAAGTGTCAGAAGTAAATGAGGCAACCGGAAGACAAAAACAGAAAAGTGGTATATTTTAGAGAATATGAGAAATAATAGTGGAGAATCAAGACGACGGATTTTTATAATTTGGAAGGAGATTTTCCATGGTGGATTTTAAGAACAGCGAGACAGCC